>CAZSON010000047.1:11402-15349 GCA_964608375.1 uncultured Desulfobacter sp.
CATGCGCCGCATCGGACGCAGATATCCATAAACACTTTAAAAGAGCGAAATCTATCCAGCCGTTCTTTTAACCCTTTAAAAATGATTTCTTTCCAGTTTTCAGGGAGTTGCCAGTCATCATCCAAAGGATTCCATTCCCGTGCATTGGGTAGACCGACATATTTTACACTTTCCGGTTTGGAAGCGTAACAGTACATCCCCCCTCTAATTTGAACGGGGGTATCCATCCACCCGGTTTGGGGAGGAGTCGGATCTATCTTTGATAACAACTCATCAGGCTTAAGAAGATCATCAGACATTCGTTACTCCTTTTCCTTTTCTGCCGGCGGTTCAGGCGCCATCTCTTTTTCCACCGGCAATCCCGCATCGATCATTTTTTCCCTGAATTCATCCTCATACTGTTCGTATGTATGGACCTCCACCGGGTAGTTCCACGGATTAATATGTCTGATGCGGCGGTTGTTATTGGCGAGGTTTCTAGTTGGGCTCATGAAAATTCCCCCCAAATGCATGAGCTTACTAAAGGGGAAATATGCCATGAGAACGCTGACAAAGAACAGATGAACATAAAAAATACCACCCACATCTGAGGGGATTTGGGGGCGAAATGTGACCAGGCCCATGGTCAGTTCCTTAACCCCGATAACATCCACTTTTGTAAAGTACCGCATGAGAATCCCTGATATCGCAACACCGATAATGAGAAAAAGGGGGAAAAAGTCTGAAGCAAGGGAAATATACCTGACCTGGGGGATGAAGACTCTTCTTAAAAAGAGGAAAGTGACCGCTGCCAACAGTGCAATACCGGAAAATAAAACACCGGGCAGGCCAATTTGAAGGAAGCCATCGACTTTTTCCAGCAACTGCAAACATGAAGGCACAGGGTCAATAAAAAACCGAAAATGCCGGATCACCACAGTTAAAAACGACCAGTGAAAAACGATTGCACCGATCCAGAGCCATTTTTCCCATTCGTAAGAAATTTTGCCCCCCCCCTTTAACTGGAACCGGGTGTTTCTGAATAATGAACGAAAAAAAAGTACCTCAAAAAACATACGCACCACAACGCCCACAGTCGTTGAAGGATTGTCTATAGCGGCGGGTTTGATCCAGGAGAGGGATTTCTGCTGGCCACAGGTTGTAGGAATGCGAAAAGGGACTGGAGAATGTGCCCAGTTTATCACACGATAGATAAATCCTGCAATGAACGTAACCATTGCCAGATAAGGCACAATAATGCCAAAAAGAACTTGGAATCCGGCCATTTCAACACCCACATAGGCCATCAGAAAAAGTACGATAACCGATAGAAGGGAAAATATATAATTTACATTCATTTACCATTACCTCGTTTATGGTTTCGCCGGAATCTCAGAAATCAAACCTGCTCTCTCAAATACTCTGAATGTCCTATTTTTAACCTCATTCGCCTTGAGCTGGTAAATCTTTTCCCTGCACACCATAAAGAGGTCGAAAGCAATGAGGCTGAGTTCATCAATTTTTTCCTCGAACAATCGCAACTCATTTTCAATAGTAGAATGCCTTATCTCTTCATTCAAATGGTTCCGAATAACTTTTTTCAAATAGAAGATAAAACCGATAGCCCTGGAGGGTGTGAAATCCTGAACCGCCCTGATTCTTATGATAGGGTCCAGGAGCGGGGGTATCACCTTGTGATCTATTCCCTTTAAAAGTTCCGTATAGAGTGATTTAAGACCCTTATAGATCGTACTCCCGACAGGGTTTGCAAAGGGATCTTCCTGGCTTTTAAAAATGATGGCGGTATCGGTGGGATAGGTTTCAGTCACCCGGTCAAACCAGTCTTTTATGATCTTATTTTTGTGCTGCGCCAGCAGGTCTTCCAGTCTCATTCTCAGAACCGCTTTTTCTGTGCCGGATTAAAAGTGGTACCCCTCTTTATATCAAGTGAGTAAATGAAACACATTGGTGAAGGAAAGAACTTGCTATAAAAGAGGAATCTATAAACAAGTTGCAAATTCATGTCAAGATTAAATGAAAAAAAGTATTTTGTTACCAGAAATGCGCTCATTTTTCGGGTTTAAAAACCGGTTGTTTTTAAGCCGGTTGTCTATTAACCTATTTAGGAATTTAACTTTTCAACACCCTATCCCTCTGTTGGCTGATACTGAAAGGGCCCAAATGAACCCACAGCACAAACATATTCCCCAAACTTTACAACGAAACCCCATGTATCGCTACCTGATGGCCCTTACCATTAGCGCCACCGTTGGATTGCAAGGCTGGCGAACCCTTATTAACAATTTTGCCGTAGAAATAGCCGCCTTAGACGGCCAACATATTGGGATGATTCAATCGATCCGGGAAATCCCCGGGTTGCTAACCTTTCTCGTCGTTTTTGTCATCATTTTAATCAAAGAATATCGACTTTCTGCACTATCCATTTTCTTTTTAGGGTTTGGTGTAGCGGTCACCGGTCTATTTCCTTCCTACTTGGGACTTTTGATAACAGCCATGGTCATGAGTTTTGGTTTCCACTATTTTGAGACAACAAACCAATCTCTTACGCTTCAGTACTTTGATCAATATACATCACCATGGGTTTTTGGAAAACAGCGCAGCTATGCTGCTGCCTCTAATATCGCTATCGGCATTTTGATTTTCTTCATCGCATCTGTGTTAAGCTACACCCAAATTTACTTTTTTATCGGGAGCTTGGTGATGCTCGCGGGTGTTTGGGGATTGTCAAAGGATCCGACTGATCAAAATATGGATCTTCAGCGGAAAAAGATGATTTTTCGCAAAAAGTACATCCTTTTTTATTTTCTCAATTTTATGGCCGGAGCAAGACGTCAGATTTTTGTCACCTTTGCTGTTTTTCTTTTGGTAAAAAAATTTGAATTTACGGTTCAGGAAGTGGCTATCCTTTTTGTAATAAACAATTTCATCAATTACTTTTTGAGCCCGCTGATCGGGAAAAGCATTATTCGGTTTGGTGAACGCAGGGTCCTTTCTCTGGAGTATTTCTGCATAATATTTGTTTTTCTCGCATATGCCACAACGAAATCGAAAATAGTGGTGACAATTTTATATATTTTGGATCATATTTTCTTTAATTTCTCCATTGCGATTCGTACCTATTTTCAAAAAGTGGGGGATCAAAAAGATATTGCACCGAGCATGGCCGCAGGTTTTGCCTGCAATCACGTAGCAGCCGTTTTTTTCCCTGCAATCGGTGGGCTGTTATGGCTGGTAGACTATCGAATTCCGTTCGTGTGTGGTGCAGTATTTAGCCTGATTTCCCTTTTGGCTGTTCAGAAAATCAGAGTTCGTTGAAAGGAATTTTCGTAGTCAAACTTGATGAACTCGTTAAAACGATCTTGGTTTGCAGATGATTTCCCGGATCCGCATGTCGAAAAGATCGGACTGATTGGCCGGTTTTATGACCAGGGCCGAATCAGCACCCCTTCCGGTCCCCCCGATGGAAATTATATCGTCACCTGAAAGTGCGCCGGCGTCTGCAGCCATGATCGATATTTCAACCGCTACCTTAGTGCCATGTCCGAAAAGTCTCAGCGTATCGGCAATAAGTAGGGCTGGATAGATTCCGGAGAATTTCTTTGCAATGGATCGTTCAACCCCTGAAAGTGCATGGGTCGCTGAAACAACAGTTGCGCCTTTGTCTTCCAGATCGTTTTTAACTTCATCCGGCATCACCTTTTTAAACGGTTCCCTGAAACCACAGTGATACGTTACCACGGTTATTGAAAAGTCCTTAAAAGTTTTTAGAGCAGTATAGGCTGTATCGCCTTTTGTGGACGCGACGACGACCTCGGTTAAACCGAGTGCTCGACCCCGTTCATAGGCAAGTTTGACCGTCTGTGCTGTATTTACTTTACCGGGGTTTTCAAAATACATGCTCACCTCCACTAGAGCGATCGAATTTCCTGACGCATAAAGACGATATA
>CAZSON010000048.1:0-15331 GCA_964608375.1 uncultured Desulfobacter sp.
CCACTTTTGTCAATAAAATAGTTTCAGAAATATAGATTATTTTCTCCAAAACTCGGGAACAAGAAAAATAATCAGCGTATAGATTTCAAGTCTCCCTAAAAGCATGCACCATATAAGGAGCCATTTCCCAAGGTAGGGAATCTGGGCATAATTTTTCGCCGGCCCCACCAATCCCAACCCGGGGCCGATATTGCCGATTGTGGCGGCAACCGCCGATAAGGATGTCATAAAATCGACTCCCATTCCGGCAAGAATCGCCGAACAAAGCACAAAAAGGCCGGCGTAAAGTCCCAGAAACCCCAGAACACTCCGCATCACATCCACCGGAACCGCTTTCCCGGAAATCTTTACGTAGGTGATAGCGTGTGGGTGAAGGAGAGAAAACAGCTCCTTATAACAATACTTAAAGTAGATCATGATACGAAGACATTTCACCCCGCCACCGGTCGATCCTGCGGACGCACCTAAAAACATCGCAAGCAAAAGAATAATCTGGGACATGGCGGGCCATTTGTCAAAATCAGCGGTTGCATAGCCGGTGGTTGTGACGATTGAGACCACCTGGAACGATGCAAATCGGATTGCCTGGCCCATTTTTTGGTAGACCGATCCGTAGATATTTAAACTTATCACAACGACCAGCAGCAAGACCGTACAGAGGAAAAAACGGCATTCAGAATCGCGCCAGAAAACAAGCGGTTTTCCCCTCATCATTTGATAGTGAAGTGAAAAATTGATTCCAGCCATCAGCATAAAAAAAATAATGATGGTTTCAAAATACGGATTGTCAAAATAGGCGATAGAACTATTTTTCGTTGAGAATCCGCCCGTCGGCATGGTTGTAAAGGTATGATTCAGCGCATCATAAAGATTCATTCCCCCCAACATCAGCAAAATGACTTCTGCCAGGGAAATAACCGCATAAACTTTCCAAAGGATCATTGCCGTGTCTCTGATGCGGGGCTTAAGCTTATCAGGAACAGGTGTCGGCACCTCGGCCTTGTATAGCTGCATCCCGCCAACCCCTAAAAAAGGGAGAATGGCAAGGGACAGTACGATAATACCCATGCCGCCAAGCCACTGGATAAAACTTCGCCACAATAAAAACCCCTCGGCCACCGCTTCGATGTTGGTAAGCACCGATGCACCTGTTGTCGTGAATCCTGAGACAGATTCAAAACAGGCATCGGTCAATGTGTTAAACACATTGCCGAGATAAAATGGAAGACCTCCAAAAATACCGATGGCGGTCCATCCAATGGCCACGATGGCCATCCCTTCCCGTTGACTCAGATATTCTGTCTTCACTCCCCTAAAAAACTTATAGAGAATAAAACCGGCGATCAGGGTAATACCCATCGATTTTAAAAGAGGGATAGCGCTTTGATCCCGGTAGTACAGACCGAAACCGATCGGAATGACCATGGTCAGGCCAAAGAACAGGATTAATGTACCTACAGTGTTAAGTATGATACGCCAGCGCATCTAGAAGTACTCCAGCTTCACGGTGAGAATTTTTTCTATTTTAGGGATCGCCTCTCTTTGCGCAAAGATGATGATTCGGTCATCCGGCTTGATGACGCTGTCTCCGGAGGGGAGAATAAACTCGTCCGCCCGGATGATGCCGATGATAATGACACCCTTTAATAATGAAATCTTTTTTAAGGGCTTGTCGACAATGTCCGAAGTTTCAAGTGCGAGAGCCTCCATAACTTCAGCCTGTTCACCCTTTATCGCTTTGACTGAAAGCACTTTACCCCTGCGGATATGTTGCAAAATGGTGTTTATCGCCGAGAGTCTCGGACTGACCACCTGTTCTATACCGATCATCGACATCAGTGGAAAATAACTGAACTTACTTATTCTGGTGATCGTTTTCCGGGCCCCCATCTTTTTGGATAAAAGGGAGGCCAGTATATTGGTCTCTTCATTATTTGTCAGCGTAATCACCACATCCATATCCTGTATATTTTCCTCACCGAGAATTTCCTGATCTGATCCATCTCCGCAGAGTACAACCACTTTGTTAAGGTGTTCCGCAAGCAGTGCGCAGCGTTGCGGATTCCTTTCTATAATTTTGGTATAGATCGATTTTCCGTCCAGCCACCGGGCCAACCGGAATCCGACACTTCCGCCGCCCACGATAAGTGCGCGACGTAAAGGCTCTTCATATTTGTCAAAGAGTTTCAGGGTATCAAAAAGGTTTCCCTCTTCACTGACAAAGTAGACGAGATCATCCGGCATCAAGGTATCATTTCCGGTGGGGATAATCAGTTCTTCATTTCGCACAATGGCGGCAATCAAAATCCTTTGTTCGCCGATCAATGCTGGGAGGTCTGAGAGACGAACCCCAGCCACTCTCGCCTTCTTGTCTAAATGTATTCCGACGAATTTCACTCGGCCACCGGCAAACTCCCCAACATCCACTGCGCCCGGAACGTTCATCAATCTATCGATGGTCCGGACAACTTCTATTTCAGGGTTGATGACCGTATCGATATGTGGAGCATTGTCCCTGAGAATTTCGTGATAATCGTCGTAATCCGAACCTCTGATCCGGGCCAATTTCTTTGTCACAGGGGAAATAATGTCTGTCGCCAGGCAGGCGACCAGATTCACTTCATCACTGTTGGTCACCGCAAGGAGTATCTCAGCCTCCCTTAGGCCGGCTTCTTCCAGAACAACGGGACTGTTTCCGGACCCATTTATAACCTGAACGTCAATATTTTCGGAGACCCGCTTTATCGCTTCAGGATCTTTATCAATGACCACGACATCCTTGTTCTCATGGGCAAGTCGGTTCGCGATATTAAATCCGACCTCCCCTGCACCTACAATCAGTATCTTCAATGGATTCACCCCTTTTCTGATTAATCGTGGTTTCAGCCAAATGGAAACAGTCACCGTGTACAATTTTTTTTTCAGATCCATCCGCCAGACTTAAAATAAGGGTTCCGTTTTCATCCACATCCTTTGCTACACCTTCCCAAACTCCATCTCGCGTGACAATTCGTATCTTTCGGTTTAACGTAGCACTATTTTGCTTCCACTCTGAAACGACATGGGAGAGATCTGTATGATCAATACGGTATTCAAATTCATCGAGGAACATGGAGAGCAATTCTTTTCTCGAGACATCTCTTTTTAAAATCTCATTTAGCGCGACCGATCCAAATGCTTGAAAAGCCGGTTCAATATTGACATTTATGCCGATCCCGATATTGATGAATTTCACACGATCGTCCTCAACCGCCATTTCAGAGAGCATCCCTGAAATCTTCTTTCCCTTGACCAGGATATCGTTGGGCCATTTGACCTGCGCAGGGACTGAATACCTTTTGTTTAACAAACGAGTCAGAGTCAACGATGCACAAAAGATCGGTCTGGTGCTGAAAATTGGGGTGGAATCAGGCCGAAGGACGAGTGTAAAATAGAGCCCCCCTTCGGGCGAATACCATTCTCTTTCTAAACGACCCCGCCCTTTTATCTGGCGACCGGCGACCACGACAGTGAAATGCGGACATCCATTTCGCGCCATCTCCCCTGCAATATTCATGGTTGAATCAACTTCAGGAAAATAGTGCACCTTTGACTCTCTCCCGGAAAACTCCCATGGAAATGGTGTGTCGGTATTACCGATCAGCTGATATCCCATAGGCGTAACGATAATCTCATAATCCAATTCCTGAAGTTTTTGGATCTGTTTCAAGATCGAAACTCTGGAGATCCCGAGTGCCGCACTGATCGTGTCACTTGAAACTATCCGGTTGTTTTTTCTCAAAATGTGGAGTATCTGACTCTTCATAATTCAGTTTAAAAAGCGACTTTGAGTATCTCAGGGTAGCTATATAACCAACTGGTGTCAACTGCATTTCGATAACACCAAACTCCGGGCCTTTGGAAAAGATATTTGCTGTTTCCGGTGATTTTGTGTGTTATTGTCTTAAAATGCTTTACAAAATATTACGATGGTATTATAATAGAGTGCAGATAGTTCATATTAAATGAAACGCATTATGAGGGACACCGATGGAATTGAAAGAAAAAATTGTGACGTTCAAAGCAAGTTTGGAATATATGGAATTGATAGATCGTCTATGCGCGGTTTTGAAGCTTGACCGTTCTAAAACCATCCGGCTCGCATTAGACGAGGCGGTAAAAAAATATGCCTCCAAAAGCTTTTGCGGCGATATTACTGTAATGGATACCAAAACTTATCATGCCACCCTCATGTCTTTTTCCGATCGAATAAATAGGCTTGATGAATTGGAAAAGGAAATTGAACGCTTAGAGTCTCTGCTCGAAACATCCAACCCAAAGCGAGCCGAATCGTGGAAGCATCAAAAACGTTTGAAAGAAATTGAGCGCACGCAGGGTAAAGCGGCTGCCTTGCAGTATCACAAAAAAACTATCGGGGAACTTTGATGAACACGTAAAAAATCTATATTGCCCTCTAAATGACCATTTTTTGACAAATAAAGTGACAAATTTTGTCAATTAAAGTCTGTCAGGAATTTTTCATAAATATGTAACTGTTTGAATATTATAGATTTATGATGTAAATGCTAATTGGCACGATATTTGTATAATTATTTATAAAGCACTTCGCCTGGTTTCGCTGTTTGTGACACAATCGACCCGGGGTTTGTTTGAAAATGATAAGTAAGAGGTGCTATTTAAATCAGCTTCTCGGGTGTTCGTGCATCTTTTTCCGGGCATCCCCAAAATTAAAATATAAGGATGTGGGCTGGACTAAATAACGGCACTTTTAGGGAAGCCTTCAAACAATCAGGATTGAAAAATATATAATTTTCTATCTTGATTCATCAATTCCTCCTTTCGCTCCAAGGGTGGCTCATCGTGAGCCACCCTTTACCAGTCCCAAACGCCTTCCTTGTCCGGTAAACCAGGGTTTATAGCCTATTGAGCAGCCTTTCATGAATATTATCAAAGCTGCCGTTGGACATGATCAGAATTAGATCCCCGGGTTTTGCCTCTTCAACCAAAAAGTCGATGATTCGATCTGTATCTGGGAAATAATATGCATTTTTCCCTCGATGTTTTAGGTCTTCGACGAGTTTTTGAGACGAAAATCGCTTTTCCGAAGGAATCTTTTCCAACAACGGTGGTTTTCCAATACAGATGAGGTCCGCCTCGTCGAAGGAAAGCGGATAGATGTGTTGAAAAACATCTCTCATGCTCGAGTTGGTTCTGGGTTCGAAAACAGCAATCACTCTGCCTTCTGGATAAAACGGTTTCACGCCTTGTATCGTTTCCCTGACAGCTGTCGGGTGATGGGCAAAATCATCCATGACGGTGATCCCGCCTTTACGGCCGCATACTTCCTGACGTCTCTTTATGCCCTGAAACGTTTCAAGCGCCTCTGCCATGGCTTTACGGGGAACCATCAGATGATCTGCGATGGCGATACATGCCAGCGCATTTAACAGATTATGTTCTCCTAACAATCTTGATTTAAAGATACCAAACGATTTTCCATGCTTTGATACCTCGAAGCGGCTCCACGGCGGATCAATAGCGATCTCTCCCAAACGCCAGATTGAGTTTTCGCCGATACCGTATTCTTCAACCCGACAATTTGAATATTCAGTCAGTTTAGAAGCATTTTTATCTCCCCCATGAACCAGGAGTAAACTCTTTGATTGCATAGCTGTGACGAACCGGCGAAAGGCTTGTTTGATATGTTCAATATCACGAAAGATATCCGCATGATCAAATTCAACCCCCGAAACGATAGCCATGTGGGGGTCATAGTGCAGAAATTTTGACCGCTTATCGAAAAAGGCGGTGTCGTACTCATCCCCTTCAATGACGACATAATCCCCGTTTCCGATTCGATAGTTGCTGCTAAAGTTTTGTAACATGCCCCCGATCATAAAAGAGGGTTCCATGCCGGCCTTATAAAGTATCCAAGCTAAAATAGACGATGTGGTGGTTTTTCCGTGTGTACCTGTAACCAGGATCGGTTTTTTGCTCGAAATCATAAATCGATTGACAGCCTGCGGCATGGAACAATAGCAAAGCCCCATCTTTTGCATCTGGATAACTTCTGGATTATCCTTTGTGACTGCGTTGCCGACGATGACCAGGTCAGGGCCGTATGAAATTTGTTTTTTATTAAAACCGGAGCAAATCCGGATATTTTTTTCTGCCAAAAAGGTGCTCATAGGTGGATAGATCTTCTGATCTGATCCTCTGACCTCAAACCCCAAATCTTTAAGCATGCAGGCCAGCGCCCCCATTCCCGTTCCACAAATGGATATCAGGTAGATCTTTTCCAACCGATTGGGAATACAATTATTCTTCAAGTTTTGCATCTGAGGTTTTAGAAAAATAATCTATCCCTTAATTTCTGAAAAGACTTCCGCAGCCGCCCGGATGGTTTGATCGATATACTCGTTATTATGAGCCGATGAGACAAAAAGCGCTTCAAACTGGGACGGCGCCAAATAAATTCCCCTTTGAAGCATTCCCCGGTAATAGGCTGCAAACATTTCGAGATCCGATTTCTTGGCATCCTGAAAATTCTTCACTTCACTGCCGGTGAAAAAAAGGCCTGCCATTGATCCTGCATGGTTAACTGTTGCCTCGATGCCGGTCTGTTCCGCACTCGATCTAAGACCGGCGGTGAGTCGTTCCGCTTTTTCATCGAGTGCATCATAGAAACCGGGTTGGCGGATTTCCTTGAGCGTGGCAATACCGGCGGCCATCGCAACCGGATTTCCTGAAAGGGTACCGGCCTGATAAACCGGGCCCTGGGGAGCGATGTGCTCCATGACATCCCGTCTGCCGCCATAGGCACCGACCGGCAGCCCGCCGCCGATAATTTTTCCAAGGGTAGAAATATCCGGAGATATACCATAAAGGGATTGGGCTCCCCCGTACGCCACCCGAAAACCGGTCATAACCTCATCAAAAATCAGAAGACTTCCTGTTTTTTCGGTCAATTCTCTCAAGGTTTTCAAAAAACCGTCCACAGGCGCCACCAGTCCCATGTTGCCAGCCACCGGTTCGACAATGATGCAGGCAATTTTATCCCCCTGCTCGTTCATTACCTTTTGGATGGTTTCCATATCGTTATAAGGAAGCGACAGAGTGTGTGCCACAAACGACTCAGGCACTCCCGGGCTTCCGGGGATGCCGAGGGTGGCGACCCCGGATCCGGCCTGTACCAAAAGCGTGTCGGCATGGCCGTGGTAGCACCCATCGAATTTGATAATTCTGTCTCTGCCGGTAAATCCTCTGGCTAGCCGTATGGCACTCATAGTCGCTTCGGTGCCCGAGTTTACCATCCGGATCATCTCCATGGAAGGGATCGCATCGATGATCATCTCCGCAAGTTCGATCTCAAGATCGGTAGGCGCACCAAAACTGGTGCCTCGCTCAAGAACAGTTGAGATCGCTTTTATTACCCGGGAATGACGGTGTCCGAGTATCATGGGACCCCAGGAACCGACATAGTCAATATATCGGTTCCCATCGACGTCATAGACAAAACACCCAAACGCATGATCGATAAACAGAGGATCGATCCCGACCGATTGACACGCGCGGACCGGGCTGTTGACACCCCCGGGAATCACATGTAAGGCTTGTTGAAATAACGTGTTCGACGCTGTTTGTTTCATTCTTTTAATCCTTATTTTCTAAGTGGTGACGGTTTTCACAAATAAAATTGTTTGACATACCAAAATGAATCGGGTGAAGAGATATCAGACACCTTTAATGAGGTCAAGGAAGGTTTTAACGATCTTGGGTCCACAAAAATACGTAAAGCGGCTCTCGAAATTTTTATCCTATGTCTTGGGGAACAGACCGGATGAATTCGGTTTGGTCCTGAACTCAAACGGGTTTGTTAAGATCAAAACGCTTCTAAAGGCAACTTCTGAAGAAGACGGATGGAAATATGTCAGGCGGTCGCATATCGAAGAACTGCTAATCGTCCTTCCAAATCCACCGGTGGAATTGAAGGGAAACCTCATTCGTGCAAAATTCCGTAACAACCTGCCCCTACCGATCCGGATCGTTACACCTCCGACGTCTCTTTTCACCTGTATCAGAAGAAAGGCTTACCCCCGCGTGATCGATAAGGGAATATTGTCATCGGGCGACTCCGATGTTATCTCGTCATCAAACCAACAGATGGCAATGAGAATGGGAAAACGGATCGATCAGACGCCGGTGCTGCTGACCATCCACACCGGAAAAGCAGCGAAAAAAGGCGTCTGTTTTTATCAGACAGGCGATCTAATTTACATCTCCAATTCTATCCCACCCGGATGTTTTACCGGGCCGCCCCTACCCAGAGTAAAAGAAATCCCTAAAAAACAGAATACGGAGAAAGAAGAAAAAGCAGAGAAGCTCCCGGGCAGTTTTATACTGACATTCGATGGTGAAAAAGATCGGGAAAAGAAACTCGCGCGGAAAAAACGGCAAAAGGAAATTACCTGGAAAAAAGATAGGAAAAGGTTAAAGCATGCCAAGGATAGGCTGTGGCCTGCATGAGCTCTTTTGCATCGCGTAGGCAGGGTAAGCCCATAATGCAATTTATCATCGCCAAAGGACGGCTTTAAATATGATAACCAGTTCACTCAATTACAGGGAATAAAACGAAAATAGCCACATCCCACACGGTATGGCTTACGATGTTCAACAGTATTGAACCTTGTTTAAGATATAGAAATCCCCAGAAAAGCCCGCACAATCCGGCCGCAAGAATCAACATGGCATTTCCGCTGCCAAGATGAATCAGTGTATAGATCGAAGTCGCAATAAAAAATCCACGCCACCGGCCCTGCTCCATTTGTAAGCGCCGCTGCAAAAATCCACGCCAGAACAATTCCTCGCCCGGTCCGATCGGTAGAACCATCAGCAGTGCTATACGTAAAGAGGATACATCGGATTTGAAAGCATAAACATTTTCAATACCGCTTTGTGCAAAGGAAAAAATCCGCCGTGACACGACGTTTCCAGCGTAAAATACCATATAGAGAAATAATGCCGAAAGAACCCCAAATCCCACCTTCAACAGCGTTTGATGTTTGAAATCGATCCGGATTTCCGGCCACCACTGCCGGTCAAAAACAGCGACCAGAACCAGGAGCATGGTAAGATTTGCAGACATCCACCACCAGAAATCAAACCTGCCTAAGCCCTGTGTCACAAATAAAGGGGTAAAAAGCACGCCTGCGATCAGTGTTATCGCCCAGGTAGTTCCCATTTGCATTTTAAATCAGCTTAGAAAAAAAGAGATGAGGGAGTTAAGGACAAGAGCGGCGGTGCATAAAAGACCAAACAGCAGGTTGAGTTGGGCAGTCTGCCCGTCAAGGGAGATAAAATCGAGCGGGTGGGTAGGCTGACGCCGCATCCTCCCCTTCTTGATAAGCTTAAAAGCCAATGGAACCGCAAGGAAGGTAACTAAAAAAGTGGGCGGCATTTTGGGGTCAAGGTCAGCGGCCACGGAAAGCAAAATGAGTGATAGAATCACCAAAAAAGGGCATACCAGCAAGAATATAAAGTAACCCTCGGACAGGGAATCGCCCAGTCTGCTGGCCATGGTGTGAATGCCGCCTGTCCTGTCGCTGTCAATGTCGCGCCAATTATTGGAGTGTAAAATCCCCACAACCAGTAAAGACATCGGCACCGCCCAGATAACCGGTGTCCAGGAAAGAGTGCCGGTCTGTACGGTCCAGGCACCGAGGGCACCCAAGACACCAAAATTTAAAAACACCGCCAGGTCGCCCAGTGCGTTGAACTTTAACGGCAACGGTCCCCAGGTGTAAAAAATGCCGATTGCCACACCTACTATTCCGATCCAAAGGATTGATCCGCCGACCCGGCTAACCAGAAATAGTCCGATCAACAAACCCAGGCCCAAAAAAAGACACCCGGCATGCAATGCATCCCGCGGAGAGATCCATCCCCGTACAACCGCACCACTGACCGGGTTGACCTGTTTATCAATGCCTTTTTCATAATCAAAGGCATCGTTGAGCAGATTGCTGCCGGTATGCAGAATCGCCATACCGAATAATGCGGCAAGAAACAAGAGAAGATTAAAAGATGCGCCGCCGATACTCACCGACATCAAGGTACCAAAAATGACCGGCATGGTCGATGCCGGCAGTGCAAAGGGACGAATGGCAACCGACCATTTTTTCAAAAATGATGGCGTTGACGAGTTAACGGTCTTTTTTTGTATCGGTTCCGGTCTATCTTTCATAAAATATGAATGGTATCCTTTTGATGATTTTATTTTTTGTTACTTTAGAAAAAATTTTAAAAAACAATATAAGATAAAGCCATTGTTTGTCAAGTTCTGTCGAACATGGGAAGCTGACAAATCAGGCAGGTGCATCAAAATTGTTATTTCTGAGAGGAAATTATTGCTTTTCAAATAAAAATTTAGTTTAAAACGAGCAAAATAACACCCGGATTATTCGCTTTTGGTTTTTAACCCACTGCAGAAGTTGCATATCTAATCCTTTTCTCAACGTGATTTTGGAGATGCGATGGACACAATAAACAGATTTTGGTTGATCGTTAATGATGTTTGGAAGCAAGGCCCTTTAGGTGTGGGCATCGGAAGAATTATAGTGGCCGCTTTGATTTTTTTGGGATTTCTGTTGATCCGACGATTATTTGCCAGTTTAGTCATTAGCCGGCTGAATGTGATCACCAAAAGAACAAAAATGCTTTTGGACGATGATCTCCTGGACATTCTGAAAAAGCCGGTCGGATTTATTCCAATTGTAATGGGATTATTTTTTGCCACCGAATATCTTTCTCTATCCGGTGTGTATGAAATAATCGCCGACCGTTTGGTCCGCTCATTAATCGTGTTTGTCATCTTTTGGGGCCTGGTGGAGATCGTCAGCCCTTTATCCTTTTTCCTGCGGGAACTTAAAAAAATTTTTACTGTCGCCATGGTCGAATGGTTGATAAAAACCATTAAAATTGTCTTTATATTTATTGGCAGCGCCACCATTTTGGAAATTTGGGGAATAAATATTGGACCGATCATAGCAGGATTGGGATTATTGGGCATCGCCGTTGCTTTAGGCGCCCAAGATCTTTTTAAAAATCTGATCGCCGGCATTCTTATCATTGCAGAAAGACGTTTTAACCCAGGTGACTGGATTAAGGTCGGTGGAGTAGTGGAAGGAACCGTCGAATCGATGGGCTTTCGTTCCACAGTAGTGCGCCGCTTTGACAAGGCTCCCGTTTATGTGCCAAACGCGAAACTTTCTGACAATTCCATGATCAATTTCAGCTCCATGACCCACCGGAGAATTTACTGGATGATCGGGGTTGAATATCGAACAGCTGTTGAAAAGCTACGCGAAATTCGGGATAATATTGAAAAATATATATTGGAATCCGGGGATTTTGCACAGCCACCCGAGGTGCCGACGTTTGTTCGAATTGACAGATTCAATGATTCCTCTATCGATATCATGGTCTATTGTTTTACCAAAACGACCGTGTGGGGAGAATGGCTTGAAATAAAAGAGAAGCTGGCTTACAAAATCAAAGAAATAGTGGCAGCGGCCGGAACTGCGTTTGCCTTTCCCAGCCAGTCAATCTATGTGGAAACCCTCCCCGATGATCGGGCAGAGGTATTTATCCCCCCGTCTGCGTCAAAATCAGATTAAAGCTCCCATTAGCAATACAAAGGAGACACCGATAAATGTCTAAAAAAATCGTTATTATCGGCGGTGGCCCGGGCGGATATGTAGCTGCAATTCGCGCAGCGCAATTGGGTGCACAGGTAACGGTCGTCGAAAAGAGAAAACTGGGTGGGACCTGCTTAAACCGTGGATGTGTGCCTACCAAAACCCTGCTGCATGCAGCTCGCATTTATAAAACGGTACAAACCGCACGACAATTTGGAATTTACTGTACGACAGAATCTTTTCGATACGATAAAATGGTGGAGAAAAAAAATGAAGTGGTTCGAAATAATATAATCGGAATCGAAACCATCTTTAAAAACAGGCATATCAGACTTGTAGATGGCACCGCACGGTTATCCGATCCCACTACCTTAACAATTGAAACCGCAGAAGGAAAGAGTGTAAAAGAATCGGCTGATGCCGTGGTCATTGCCACCGGCTCTGAACCGCTAATACCCAAATCTATTAAGTTTGACGGCGATCGAGTGATAACCACAACCGAAGCACTCGACCTGGATAATTTCCCTTCAAGCATTGCCATTGTCGGTGGTTCCGTCTCCGGTTGCGAATTCGCTTGTTTATTCGGCCAGCTCGGTTCCCGGGTCTATGTAATTGAAATGCTTGATCGTATTGTGCCGACCGAAGACAAAGAAATATCGAGAAGACTTGCGGGTCAATTGAAAAGATTCGGGGTAAATGTAATGACCAAAACGAGCGTAAAATCCCTGGAGCGACAATATCCGGTGGGCTCTGTAACCGTGTTTACCGATAAAGATCAAGTCAGCGCAGATTATTGTCTGCTGGCAATGGGCAGAAAGCTGAATACTAAAAATATCGGACTTGAGACAGTTGGTATCGATTTTTCGCGCAAAGGCATTAAAACCGATAAACGGATGGAAACCAATGTTCCAGGCGTTTATGCGGTTGGCGACGTTACAGGAAAACACCAATTGGCCCATGTGGCCAGCGAGCAAGGCATAATTGCAGTAGAAAACATTATGAAGATCGATGCGACCATGGACTACAGAGCAATCCCCAGCTTCATATACACCGACCCTGAAATCGCCAGTGTTGGGTTAAAACCGGAGGAAGCCGTTAAAAAGAGCATCGATATAATCGAAGGTAAAGCCACATTTAAGGGTAATGCAATGGCCCATGCGATTGAGCAAACCGGCGGTTTCGTTAAAACAGTTCTAGACAAAAAGACCCATAAAATACTTGGTATACATATGTTCGGGCCCCGTGTTACAGAATTGCTCCCGGAGGCTGTGATAATGATAAAAATGAACATGACTTTGGCGGATGTTAAAAATATTATCCACCCCCACCCGACATTGTCTGAAACCGTTAAGGAGAGTGTGTTGGCAGCGGCAGGAGAAGCGATTCATGCCACATAAATTAATACCTAAGTTTCGCACCTTGTATTTTGAGGAAAGTCGCATCAGGCATAAGGTAAAAAGAAATTTTTCTGGAAAAAATTGATGATAATGGCTTTGACGACGGCACAAAACCTTTTAAGAGTTATCATTTCAGAAGCAACTGATATTACGGAAGAAACCAGACCATCGCGTGCCTGTTAACGGTGAGGACTTAATCGATAGCGGGTCACAACGGCTGCTTCAAAGTTTTTCCAAAAAATTTTATTTACCCCACACCTGATGCGACACTGTGTCCCATTGGGGGTGTGAAACTTGAGTTAATACTATTAAATTGAAAGGGGATTTTAATGTATCAATTAAATGAAAAGGAGCTTTTGGTTAAATCATCTATGTATGCAGTGCAGAGAGAAAAACTTTTTATCCCGATTTATGTGTATAAAAAAATTGCCGGCAAACCATCAAAAGCGGATTACCAGGCCATACCGACCGGATCGGATGCTATAGCTCCTGAGGCGTATTGTGGTTTTGGCGATTCCGAAGAAGAGGCACTGCAAAAATGCCTCGAATTAATCCACGATGTTGACGATAATACCATTAGAGGTTGGTTTTTTAAAAAACTAAACCCTGATAAATCAGAGAAGCAGGGGCACCCTGTCTCTAATAAAGATGGCTCAATCCAATCGATGTTAAATGAGCTGGATAAGCTGCGCAAGGCCCATGAGGGTGATATCGGCCTTCAAAATCAGATTGAGAAGGAATGATACCTATCTTAAAACAGATCCCGGCGGAACCGACCGATCTGGATCAATACGAAATCGAAAACAATTTTCATTCCTGGTCTTTCCAGCCTGATCAGTCACCGCCCCGGGTGATTGCAGCAAAAGGGGTTCGATTTACGACTGAAGATGGCAGAGAGAGACTCGATTTTAGTTCCTGCTTTGTGAGTCATAATATCGGGCACCAGGACCACAGGGTGATTGACGCCATCTGCAGGCAGGCAAAGGTGCTGACATCTTTTGCACCGAGCATGTCCACAAAACCGAGAGCGTTGCTCGCTAAAATGCTCTCTGAAGTCACACCAGGTGACTTGTGCCGTTCTTTTATCTCTCTGGGAGGCACCGAAGCAAACGAGACGGCAATTAAAATCGCACATCAATATACCGGCCGCCGGAAGATCATCACCCGCTTTAGAACCTACCACGGAGCAACCGCCGCTTCGATGAGTCTATCGGCAGGTGATGCCAGGAGCTGGGCTCAGGAGTCAGAGGGGTCTGATCCGGTTCGGGTGCCCCAGCCATACTGCTACCGGTGCATGTTCGGCCTGACGTATCCGGATTGTAAATTACAATGTGTTAGATACATTGACGAAGTCATTGAATTGGAGGGTGGAGGGGAAAAAATCGCCGGTATTATTTTCGAGCCGGTAACAGGCGCCAACGGTGTAATTGTTCCGCCTCCGGAATACTTTCCACACCTGCGGGAAATCTGTGATAAATGGGGTATTCTCATGATCGCAGATGAGATCATGACCGGCTTTGGGCGAACCGGCAAATGGTTTGCAATGAACCACTGGGATGTTGTCCCTGATATTTTGACCCTGGCCAAGGGAATGACCTGCGGTTACCTTCCCTTGGGTGCAACCATTGTCCGCAAAAGCATTGGTGATTATTTCAGACACCGGTTTTTCAGCCATGGTGCAACCTATGCCGGCCATGCACTGGGATGTGCGACTGCACTGGCCGTTATTCCAATCTACCAGGAGGACAACCTTATCGAAAATTCAGCTGAACTGGGGCAATATCTTTTGCAAAAGTCGATGGCGCTTAAAGAAAAACATGCCTGCCTGGGTGATGTGCGGGGTTTAGGTTTGTTGGTCGGTTTGGAATTGGTGAAGAACAAAAAAACCAAGGAGCCTTTAACATCCGTAGATGCTAAAATTCGACCCGGGAGTAATCCCAAACTTGAAGTCGCCAAAAAGCTGAGCGAGTTGGGAATGATGGCCATGGCGGCAAATCCTGGTAATGTCATCGTCATGGCGCCTCCGCTGATAATCTCCAAAGACGAAATCGATGAGGGCGTTGGCATCATGGACCGGGCTTTGGAAGTGGCAGATTCTTATACGGAATAGATGCCCGGGGTCCAGATTACCCTGCATTGATTCCTCCCTGAAAGGGGAGTATCGATTCTGTAGCAAAAAAGTGCCTAAAGTGAGCTTAAGTGATCTAACGTGCCTAAAGTTAAGGAATTTCATCTTTT
>CAZSON010000049.1:0-15211 GCA_964608375.1 uncultured Desulfobacter sp.
CCGGAATCGTTTGCGATTGCCAGCGTAATTCCTGTTGCCGAAGATGCCGTCAAAATTTGACCATCCCTGCCACCTGCCCGGCGAAACCGTGTCGGAATATCTGCGAAGACCTCGTTAATGTTTAATTGCGGTGTCACATCCTCTCCATCGACTACCGCTTTTAAAAAATAGGGCGCTCCGCCAGATGATCCAAAACGAGGCAGAAAATGACTGACAAAATGCTGCGCAAAAAAGAAAACAGAAACATCTTTCATCGGTCGCTGTAAGCGATAAGCAATCGAACTTCGGATGGCAGGAACCGGGTTGGCCACATTACCGATACCGATTGTAGGCGCCATTCCAACCTTATCGAGAATCGGGTTTACTGCATCCGGGAAGGCGGAGTTCACCACCTTGATATCCAATCCGGTCTGCTTGACCGCTTGCATTAACTTATGGACGAGTGTCAAGTGCATCGGGAGCCACGGCCCGAACCGTGCAATATCCAGCGCCTCAAACACCTCCCTTGGCAGGGTGTTGATTACCCACCACGATTGCAGTGACACTGTACTATGGATAATTTCCGGTTGATACTTAGCAATAATTTCCGCTGTCTGTTCAATATTATTAAGATCGATTTTAACAAATTCCAGCTCAGGGTAATACCCCATTTGTGATCCGCCAAAAGCCGCAATATTTGTTTTCCGATAGCCCCAATCCTCATTTACATCCGCCGTAATGATTCGCCGTGAACCAGGGCTTCGAACCAACATTTCCAGAACATGCCCCCCCAGATCACCGATCCCGATCATCATGATTGTCGATCTTGCCATCTCCATTCCTCCTCATTTTTTATTTTTCCTGCTTATTTTAAAACCCATTTCAAGCGATATTTTATTTTTTAAGAAAATGCATCATATGAACAAAGCATTTAGAACTTGTTATTCTAACCCAGCGAATCTAAAATTTTTTCTATATTTTCCGGATTGGCGATACGTCTGTAACGTACCTTTTTCTTTATGTGAGCCTCTAAAAGTTGCGGTGATGTTATGCGCTCTTTGAGATCACAAAGCTTGGCCGCACCCCATAGTATCCAGTGAAGAGAAACCAGAGGTTCTCTGATCCTGACCTTTGTCCTTAATTGATTTGCATCCTTTCCGCTGAATCGCGCATAGGCCTCGATAAAGTTCGTATGTTCCTGATGATTTAGAACCTTTTGAGTGCACCACAGCTCTGCGGGTTCAGAAAGGAAACAGCAGATATCATAGGTACAGTCATCGACCCGGGGCTTTTCCCAATCGATTAACCTCAACCCCTGGGGTGACTTGATAAAATTGTCCAGGCCCACATCGGTGTGGTTCAGGCTATCGGAATGAAACAGATGCCGATGAGCAGGGATCATCGGCTCGATTCTTTTCATTATTTCTTTCGCCATGCGAAGAGTTTTCCGATCATGACTTTTTTTTTCTTCATAATGGCAAACATCATTTTGAACAAAATTGTAGGTATCTTCCAGCGGATTATTCCAGGTTAAAAACTGCCCCCCGAATGGGTTTAGTGAATGAAGTCTCGCCAGCAATTCAGCAGTCGCAAAGATATCCTCGGACGATAGGGACAAATGAGGCCCTATTAGATATTCCTGCACCATAATTGCAAAATCAAAATGCCGGCAGCTGTCGTCAAAAAAAAAGACTCTGGGAGCGATGCCATGGCTCTCGAGAAATTTTAATGTTTTATATTCATATTCTATCTGGTTGTCCAGTCCGCTTTGCTGGTCAATATTAATGCGAAAGTTGAACTCTTTTTGATTCACCCTCACATGGAAGTTAAGATTGTATGACCCGGGTGTCATTTTCAGAATCTCTATCGAAGCGATGCTCTGCATCTCGATTAGATCGGGTGACAATCTTTTTAGGTAGTTTTCAATCTTTTGGGCGTCACTTAACAACTCAAATAACCCTTTCTCTGATATTGAAAGATAGCGTATAAATAACAGTGCTTGACATAAGAAGAATCTATTTGTATCAATAACAATATTAAAAAAAAAGGAGGTGATCAATCGTATAAGACAAAACAGAACACATTTCAACCCCATGATTTTAACCATAAAAGGAGGCGGTTATGACAGAAGAAAAAAATGAAACCGGATTATCCAGACGTGACTTTATCAAGACGGTCGGTATGGCCGCTGCTGCAACCAGTGCAGTATCGATGGTGGTACCGGAAGATGCGTTCGCGGCAAGTAAGCTAAAAGTCGGATTCATGGGGCCGTTCACCGGTCCTGCCAGCCGGACAGGAGATATGCACCGAAAGGGCGTTGAAATGGCCCTGGAAGATGCCCGGGCTGCAGGAGAAATCCCCGTGAAGATCAAAGGCAAAAAGCTGGATATTGACCCCGTGTGGGTGGACAGTCAATCGAGCCCGGAAAAATCGGTCAAAGCTGTCACCCAGGCGATCAACCGGGGTGTCAAACTTATGGTCACAGGGTGGCATTCTTCGGTAGCTATGGCCTGCATGGACGCTGAATCCCCCTATAAAATCGTTCATATCGGTCACGGGGGCGAGTCCCAGTACATCAATTTTAAAATCAACGATAATCCCGAAAAATACAAAGGTTGGTTCAAAGGGTGGGCCTCTCCTCCCATTTATGCCGGACTCTACGGCCCGCCTCTTAAGTATTTTATGGAAAAAGGCCTTTGGAAACCCAAAAACAAAAAAGCGGCGATCCTCGTTGAGGACACCGATTATGGCCGTGGATGGGGTGAAGCCCTAATGGTGAGCCTGAGAACCGCTGGGTTTGATGTCATGCCCTTTGATGTCAATGCGATCGACGAGACCGAATTCACTCCGCTGATCACAAAATACAAGGCTGCCGATGTGTCTGTAATGGCGCTCACCCAGACCGGTGGTGTGGGAATGTACAATATCATCAAACAGATCCGTGCCATGGGACTCAAGGCCCTGGTAATCGGGCACGGGCTTCAATGGACATCTGAATGGTATCAAAACACCAAAGAGGCTTCCGACTACACCCTTTGTATGGATTCTCCCTTTGCAGGCAAAAATCCCGATCAAAAGGCATGGATGAAACGGTTTAAGGATAAATTCGGGGAAGATCCTTCATTGGCACCGGCTGGGCAACCGTATGACTTCACCCGATTAACCATAAAGGTTCTCAACGAGGTGGGATCGCTCGATTTTGAAAAACTCTGTACCCACTTCCGGGAAAAGGTAAAGTATCAGGGCGTCTGGCAGTTCATCGACTTTGCCACGTACAACGACTTCTGGACAGACTTCTCAGGAGAGGGTACGCTTCATCAGCTCTCCCGAAACGACGTCCGGACAGGCAATGTTGGCAAAGGGTTCTTTTTCCCACTGGTTCAGATGATGGGCGGAAAGCCCAAGATCCTGTGGCCGACCGAGCTGGCAGAAGGAGAGTTTAAAGCACCTCCATGGCTATAGGTCATCTGCCTGAATCCCAACAGTAAACGATAACCCTGCGCCGCTTCAAGCCGGAACCGCAGGGTTATCTCAACCCTCTTAATAAATGAGAAGATACTTGTTT
This sequence comes from uncultured Desulfobacter sp., assembly GCA_964608375.1. Lineage (GTDB taxonomy): Bacteria > Desulfobacterota > Desulfobacteria > Desulfobacterales > UBA2156 > UBA2156. The sequence goes on from CAZSON010000049.1 coordinate 3,545, forward strand.
ATCTGCAGGCCTTTTGGAAACCGGAAAGGCTTGTCGATCTTTTAGAGGCAATTAGTGGAATTTCTTCAGGTCAACCAGGTCTATAAAAATTTTGGCGGCATCCCTGCTCTTCACGGCGTCTCCCTCAAAGTGGAACAGGGCAAGATCCATGGTGTCATCGGACCCAATGGGGCCGGCAAAACCACCATGTTCAACGTGATCAACGGTGTCTACAGCCCAAACGAGGGAACGGTGAGCTTCAAGGGCCGGAATATCACCGGCTTAAAGCCCAACCGTATCGCCGCTCAGGGGATCGGCCGGACCTTTCAGGTCGCCAGGGTTTTCAATGAAATGACCCTGATGGACAACATGATGGTCCCCCTGATTCCACGCCGGGTATCCAAAAAAAAGGGGCAAAAGAAAGCGCTTGAATTTCTGGAAATGGCCGAACTTATCGATCTTAAGGATCAGCTGGCCGCAGAGATCTCCGGAGGGCAAAAGAAACTGTTGGAATTTATGCGAACCATGATGGGGGATCCGGAAGTCATTTTGCTGGACGAACCGTTTGCAGGCGTCAACCCGGGTTTGATCGAGCGCTTGATCGAGATCACCTTTGAGTTAAATCGAGCCCTAAAAAAAACATTTCTTCTGATCAGCCACGACATTCCTTCTGTAATGAGACTCTGCAAAAACCTAACGGTCCTATCGGCCGGCATGACTATTGCCGAGGGTGTATCTGAAATCGTTCGTCACGATCCTGCTGTTATCGATGCGTATCTGGGACATTAATCATGACGCTGGAAATTAAAAACATTACGTCAGGCTATGTCAGGGAAGTCTCTGTTTTACGGGACGTCAATATGGTGGCCAAAGAAGGCGCTCTGACCGGGATTATCGGTCCCAACGGCGCTGGAAAGTCGACGCTTCTCAAGACCATTTACGGCTATATTCGTCCCACCCAGGGTGACATTCATCACCATGGAAAATCGATCAAAGGACTAAAACCCGAGATGATGTTGGGAGAAGGGATTGCCCATCTAATTCAGGGACACAGCATTTTCCCGGCCATGACGGTAGAGGAAAACCTGCAACTGGGGGCATGGATCATCAAAAACGATTCCAAAAGCCTTTCCAAAGCCCTCGATGATGTCTATGACCATTATCCGGTTCTTAAAAAAAAACGTCTGATGATCGCCGGAGCGCTTTCAGGGGGAGAGCAGCGAACGCTCGAAATTGCGCGGCTTACCATGACCAAACCGCGGACCATTCTGATCGACGAACCGTCGGTGGGACTGATGCCGATATTGGTCGACACGGTATATCAGGAAATTGTCAATCTTAAAAATAAGGGTTTCACCATTTTGATTGTCGATCAAAAAGTCCACAAATGCGTGGAAGTAGCGGACTATATCTATGTGCTTCGACTGGGACAGAACAGCCATCACGGTCCGAAAGCGGAATTTGTCGATACCATAGAAGATATTATCAAGGAATGGATCTAAAATGGATTTTAGTGTTTTTGTTCAGCTGTTGGTTATCGGGCTGGTGAGAGGATCCATGTATGCGCTTATGGGCGTTGGGCTCTCCTTGATTTTTGGAATTATGGAGATTGTCAACTTTGCCCACGGCGAACTCTTTATGATCGGTTGTTATATCATGTATTTTATAACAGCCATGCTGGGACTCCCGTTTCCCCTGGGTATTCTCGCTTCCGGCGCCGGTCTGCTGATCGTTGGAGTCATTCTGGAAAAAGGCCTCATATCCACCCTCCGCAAAAAGGCGGGTCGTGAATGGCTCATGGATTCCTTTGTGCTGACCATCGGTCTTATGGTAATTTTTCAAAACCTGGCGCTGATCATTTTTGGTGCGGTTCAACGGGGAATACCCAACCTTGTCGCCGGCCAAAAAGTCCTCGGAAATGTGGTCTTTATCTATGATCATCTGGTGATTCTCGGCCTGGCTCTTTTGACGGTGGCAATTCTTTGGTATTTTGTCAAATATACAAATCTCGGGAAAGCCATTCGAGCGACATCACAGCATTCCGAGGCGGCCCAAACCCTGGGTATCGACACCAGCCAAATGTATTCAATTGCCTTTGGTGTTGGGTCCGCCCTTGCCGGCATCGCCGGCGCCCTTTTGATTACCCTCTTTCCCGCCAACCCCAACGCTGGGATGGCGCCTGTTCTTAAAAGTTTTGTGGTGGTCATTCTCGGAGGGCTCGGTAATATTAAGGGCGCCATTGCAGCCGGTATTTTTGTTGGCCTTCTCGAAGCCTACGCGGTGTTTTTTCTATCTGGGGGTTGGCAAAACGTAATCGTCTTTTCGATTGTCATCGCCGCCCTGATCTTTAAACCGGAAGGCATCTTTGCCCCCAGAGGAGAACGACCTTGACCTTTTTTGCCAGCCCGCAACCGGGAATGAACGCCGCCCGATACATTAAAGTGATGCTTGTTTTGGCCTTCCTCATCTTCATACCGTTTATCTTTAGAGAGAATAGGTTTTTAACCACCATATTTATCTCTGCCCTGATGTTTGGTGCCTGGGGCGTCATGTACGATCTTCAGATCGGTTATGGGGGACTGATTAATTTTGGATTTGCCGGATTTATCTGTGCCGGCGCCTATGGCTCAGCATTGGCGGCCCTTCACTATGAAATAGACCCCTGGTATGGTTTATTCATCGGCGGGGCGGTTTCAGGGGTTCTGGGATTTCTCACCGGTGTGGTCACGCTCAGGCTTCGCGGTATCTTTGTGGGCCTGGCCACATGGTTTCTCGCCGAAGTGCTTCGGCTGACCATCTCCAATACCCCAGGGTATACCCGCGGCATGCTGGGACTGGCTGTCAAACCCCTTACTGACAGATTCGGCTTCGATTACTCTCGGGCGGAACTTCTCCCCTATTACTACCTTCTTCTTATTATGGTTTTCGTCATGTATGCTTTGTCCCTTGCGATGGTCAATTCCCGGATCGGGCTCTCCTTCAAGGCGATTCGGGAGGATCAGTTGGCCACAGAGACCCTGGGGCTCAGCGCCACCAAGTACAAACTGATCAATTTTACCACAGCCTGTTTTTTCACCGGTATGATCGGGGCGTTCTATGCACACTATATCGGGATTCTTACACCGGATACCACCGAGTTTGGTGTTCCGAGAACCGTTGAAGTTCTGACCGTTGCATATGTGGGCGGTCGGGGGACGCTGTGGGGATCAATTCTTGCCGGTTTTCTTCTCATCGGATTTCAGGAGTATTTCAGAGAGCTGGGTGCATGGCGTCTGGTCATGTACGGCGCCCTGCTGATCTCGGTGATGATCTATGCACCAAAGGGTATTTCTTCGATTAAAAAATATATCTGGTAGCCTATTTCTTTCATCCTTCTTTTTGCTTTTCATTTATAAAAAATGCTAAAATTGTGCCGGTGAAGGCGACAATACCGAAGGAAAAAAACACAGCTTCATACGTCTGAAACATATCTGCGATTTTTCCAGAGAGCGGTGTTGCAATAATGCCGGCCGTACTTGTAAATGTAGTTAGAAATCCCATGGCTGTTCCCGACAGTTTTCGTGAAAGGAGGTCAGATGGATAGGCGGCCAGAAGGACGTCGGGCGCAATGATTGTCAACCCCACAACGGAGAGTATAAGCGTTACAGAAACGATATCCATCCGGAAGGATAGAAGGAAGGTCGAACAGGAAAGGATGGCCATTCCACATAAGATCAGCGGTTTTCGTTTTCCTTGGAAAACACGATCCGAAAGAAACCCGCTCAGCGGAGCGGCAACCAACCCCGGGATCAGGATGAGAGAAGAAACAATGCTGGCCCGGTCAACCGACATCGCATACGACTCCTTGAGGAAAGTGGGAATCCATACAAAGCATCCGAACTGAACGTAGACAAAGAAGAAATAAACAAGTGCCACCACCCACATCGTACGATTGGACAAAACCACAGCAAGTCGTGATCTTGTATCATTTTCAAGTTGTTGTTCCAACCCGACTTCATCTTCAAAATCCGAAAGTCCCTTCTCGCTTGGATTATCCCTGACCAAAATCCAGAAGGTCAATGCAACCCCGGCCATCATCAGGGGAGGAATGATAAATGAACTGCGCCATCCCAGATGATCACCCAGAAATCCGGAAAGTCTGATACCCAAACTACTGCCGGCCGTAACACAGGTTGCAAACAGACCGATGGCCGTTCCCCGTCTTGATTTGGGAAACCAGTTCACTACCAGTTTTACGGCCGAAGTCCACCCTGCAGCCTGCCCCATACCGTTTATCAATTGGCCAATGGACAAAACCGTATAGTTCGATCCCTGGCTGAAAATCAGATTTCCGAATATGGAAACCAGCGCCCCAACCGTAAGTACTTTGCGGGGTCCAAAACGATCACTCAGATAGCCTGCCGGCAGTTGAAAAATAGTGTAGGCAAGAAAAAAGAACGCCATCAGTCCGCCGGCCTGAGCATTAGAAATATCAAGTTCGACCCGTATCAGGGGGATAACAGGAGAAAAGTTAAAGCGAGCCATATAGTACATTCCATAGAGAAGCCACGTCATAAATAGAATCAGGTTGGCCGATGGCCCGGCAGTACGATATCTCAAAAGGTGCTCCCTTTTTTAGGTGGTTTTGTTCCGGCGATGAACAAATTGAATCCCCTGTCTAAGATGCTCTGCAAGGTTCTTTAAAAATAGCTTTCTTTCTTATCGACAAAACTTGATTAACAGATTACATACATGTTTAAGAGGATTTTAGCCATTAATAATATTTGACAGAAGTCTTCCAAAAAGTCTTTTATGCAAAATGGATGAATAGAGGGGGAACCATGGAAAGAAGGGAGATACTCTATCTTAGCCAAAAAGAGGTGGCCTCGTTTGGAATCCCCATGGCAGAAATCATTACCGCAGTGGAAAAAGGCTTTATTGAAATGGGAAACGGCCGTGTAGAAATGCCGCCCAAACCGGGGATACATCCGGGCGTAGATGGAAACAATTTTATCCACGCCATGCCTGCTTATATCCCTTCCCTGGCCTCGGCCGGTGTCAAATGGGTCAGCGGATATCCACCCAATCAGGCCAAAGGACTCCCTTACATTTCCGGGCTTCTAATTCTCAACGATCCTGAAACCGGAATACCAAAAGCGGTCATGGATTGCACCTGGATCACAGCCATGCGAACCGGCGCGGCGTCCGCTGTTTCCGCCAAATATCTAGCAAGACCGGAATCCTCCAAAATCGGTATGTTGGCCTGCGGTATGCAGGGCCATACCAACCTGGAAGCAATGAATGTCGTCTTTCCCCTGAAAAAGGTATTCGCTTACGACGTCGACTTCCATCAGGCGGAACACCTGGCCGATTTTGCCGATAAGACTTTGGGACTTGAAGTGGAAATTGTTCCTGACCCTCGTCAGGCTGTCAGCGGATGTGACATTGTTGTAACCTCCGGCCCGATTCTAAAAACACCCCATGAAACCATCCGCGCAGGCTGGATGGACGAAGGCGCCTTTGCTTCCCTGGTTGATTTTGATTCTTACTGGTCTCGAAATGCGTTGAAACAAGCAGACAAGTGGATCACGGACGATCTTGAACAATATGACTATTTTAAAATGGAGGGGGGCTATTTCCAGAACTGTCCGCAGGTCTGTGCTGAATTGGGCGAATTGGTAACCGGAAAAAAGTCCACCAGAGAAAACCAGGAAGAAAGAATATTTGCCGTCAATTTGGGCCTTGCCATGGAAGATATGGCTGTTGCACCGTTAGTTTTTCAATGTGCAATTGAGATGAAGATCGGAACATGGCTACCGCTTTGAATTATATTGTAATCCTAATCGAGTCAAAACCCGCTTAGATGTTATTCGTTATCAGTTATCTTATAACAGCCCGGTTGAGCTTTTTTTTGCTCATTTGGGGTGCAACCTTTGCTGACAGGGAGGTGTTTTCCCATGAGGATTAATCGAGTCTTTTCAGCCATCGACACACACACAGGGGGTGAGCCGACCCGTACAATTATCGGCGGGATCCCATACATTCCCGGCAAAACCATTGTAGATAAAATGACCCATTTGAAGGAAGAGATGGACTGGGTGCGAACCGCCCTGATGTTTGAGCCCCGGGGCCACAGTGTCATGTCGGGTGTCATCCTGACCGAACCCACCCATCCTGAGGCCGACATCGGCGTTATATTTATCGAAACAGGCGGTTATTTGCCGATGTGCGGACACGACACCATCGGCGTCAGCACCGCCCTTGTGGAAACCGGTATGGTAAAGGTGGAGGAGCCGATTACCCGCATCACACTCGATACTCCGGCCGGATTGACCCGCGTGAAGGTCGATGTGGAAAACGGGGTCGCCAAAAGCGTCACATTCAGAAACATCCCTTCCTTTGTGTTTGCAGCGGATGTGATAGTTGATATCCAGAAATTCGGACCGACAAAAATGGACGTATCATATGGCGGAAATGTCTACGCCATCCTCCCGGCTGATTCTTTAGACATAGAAATTCATCCTAAAAACGCAAGCGATATTATTTTAAAGGGAAAATTGGTAAGGGATGCGGTAAATGCCCAGGTGAAGATCCGGCATCCTGAAAAAGATTTCATTGACAGCTGCACCCATGTGGAATTTTACGGCGATCCGACCACCGCTGGCGCACATGTTAAAAATGCCGTTTTCTTTGCTGATGGCGGTATCGATAGATCCCCCTGCGGTACGGGAACGTCCGCCAAAGTTGCAACATTATATGCGAAAGGCGAACTGCAGTTGAATGAAGATTTCGTCCACGAAAGTATTATCGGAAGTATTTTCAGGGCCAAAGCGGTTAAGGAGACTAAAGTGGGACCGTATGATGCCATTATTCCGGAGGTCACCGGGAGTGCCCATATAACCGGGATTAATCAACTGTTCATCGATCCAGATGATCCCCATCGGAACGGTTTTTTGTTGAGTTAAGGAAAGGAGAAAATTTGAATGGAAAAATTGAGAGGTGCTTTTACGGTGATGGTGACCCCTTTTGCCGATGATGATGAGCTGGACGAAACAGGTTTGAGGAAAAATATCGACTGGTATATTGAGCAGGGGATCCACGGGGTGATCTGTTTAGGTAGCACCGGCGAGTTTGCCAATCTGTCCATTGAAGAACGCAAAAGGGTTATTGATATCACAGCAGATCAGGTCCACGGTCGCATACCGATGATCGCAGGCACCGCTGCCAACACGACCCGCGAAGCAATTGAAATGACAAAGTACGCTGAGAATGCCGGAGCGGATGCGGTTTTGATTGTAGCTCCCTTTTACGGTCTACCGACCCAGGAAGATCTCTATGATCATTATAGATCCATTTCTGAACATACGGCAATTTCCATCATGGTTTACAACAATCCCGGATTTTCGGGTGTTGACATGCTGCCACCACTCATTGAAAGGCTCGCTGCGATCGATAACATTCAATACATCAAAGAAAGTACCGGCGACATCAAAAGGGTTCATGAAATTATACAGCGTTGCGGTAACCGAATCGATATATGGTGTGGCTGGGATGATCTGGCCTTTGAATGCTTTGTTCTGGGTTGCAGCGGCTGGGTAGCGCCGGTGGCAAACTTCATGCCACGGGAATCCGCCCTGCTTTTCACGCTGGTACAGGATAAAGAGTATGAAAAAGCCAGGTCGCTTTTTTTCCAGATGCTTCCCATGTTAAACTATCTGGAAGCGGGTCAACTCCTTTCAAAGGTAAAGGAAGCGATGAATATCATCGGCAAAGCAGGCGGGAAACCCCGAAAACCGTTTCTTCCGATCGATGAAGCGCAAAAAACCGAATTGCGAAAGATGCTAAAAGAAGCTGGGGTGATTTAAGTAAATGAATACTCGCACGAGCGCGGATGTGGTTGTCATCGGTGGCGGTGTAATTGGGACAGCCGTTACCTACTTTCTGGCCCGCAATCATGTGGACGTTCGCCTGGTGGATAAGGGAGCGATTGCAGGCGGCACTTCGGGTCGGTGTGAGGGAAATGTGCTGTTAATCGATAAGATGCCGGGGTTTGACTGTCAATTGGCAAAACTCAGTCAGAACCTTTTTCCGGAAATTTCTGAGGAACTCGACTACCCTATCGAATGGATCCAAAAGGGAAGCCTGCTGGCCATAGAGAATGAAGCTGAAATGCAAATCGCCATCGATTTCTGTCAGAAACTGGCCGGTGAAGGGGTACCGGTCAGAATTTTAGACAGACATGAGGTGCATGATGATGCACCCAGGCTGGCTGATGATGTGGTGGGCGGTATGGAATGTGACTGCGATGGTCTTTTAAATCCCATTGCGCTGGCCCAGGGGCTCGCCCATGGCGCGAAAAAGGCCGGGGCAAAGATTCAAAACTCTTCCCCTGTGGTCGATATCGGTTTGGATCAAAATAATCGCATCGAGAAGGTTGTGACCGAAAAGGGGGAGATACTAACCCGGCAGGTGGTAAATGCAGCAGGTATCTGGGCCCCTGAAATCGGAAAATACGTCGGTTTGGAAATTCCGATCATACCCCGGCAGGGACAACTTCTCGTAGCAGAGCGTACGTTCCCGGTTGCAAGAAGAAAAGTCATGGAATTCGGCTACATGATGACCAAGTTTGAAAGCAATGGTTACAAGCGAGATGTGACGCCCGAGATGGAAGCATACGGCGTTGCGCTGGTATTTGAACCGACTCAGGCCGGAAACTTTCTCATCGGCAGCAGCCGGCGGTTTGTCGGCATGGACACCGCATGTCACATCGATGTTCTCCGCGCCATTGCCAAAAGAGCTATCCGGTTTTTTCCGGTGATCAAACAGATTAAATTTATTAGAAGTTATGCCGGGCTGCGACCGTATACACCGGATCATTTACCGATCATTTCCACCACCGATATCCCCGGATTTTATGTGGCTGCCGGTCATGAAGGTGATGGTATCAGCCTCTCTTTGATCACCGGAAAACTGATCGCCCAAATGATCTGCAAAGAACCGCTGGCAATCTCAGTCGATTCCTTAAAACTAAGCCGATTTAAAGACAAATAAAAGGATATAGATGGATCTGGGCGAAAAATTTGAAATTAAAATTGATGGCAACAGGATCACAGCCCGAAAAGGCCAGAGCATTGCCGAAGCACTCCTGGCAAGCGGGCTTCGAGTTTTTCGAAGGACCAAACAAGATGCCCCCCGGGGACTCTACTGCGGAATCGGAATATGCTATGAATGCCGGATGATCGTAAACGGCATCCCCAATATCCGCACCTGTATGACTCCGGCCGAACCCGGATGCGAAATCACCACCCAACATGACGGGGCGATAGAGTGGACAAATGAATGAATTTGATCTGGTCATCATCGGTGGTGGGCCAGCGGGAATCACAGCCGCAACAGAGGCGGTCCGCCTCGGCGTTTCGGTTGCGATCATTGATGAAAACAGGTGTTTCGGTGGAAAGGTATTTCATCATACCGGCATGGGGCCTGTAACCGGTTCGGCGGATAAAATTGAAAGGCGGATCGGCGATCAAATCTTAAAAGACTTCGAACAGGTTAGAGGGAAGGTATCGATATATCTCAACACGACTGTATGGGATTTTATCGATCAGAAGACCGTATTACTTTACACTGAAAAAAGCCACCCTATAGAAGAAAAACAGATTACCGGCAAACAACTGATTATCGCGGAAGGCGCCTTTGAACGGGTGGTTCCCTTTCCCGGGTGGACCCTCCCCGGTGTTTTTTCGATCGGTGCATTGAATGCATTGGCCAATGAGGGCATCTTACCGGGCGAACGTTTTTTAGTTGCCGGGAGCGGTCCGTTACAGCTTGTCGTGGCCCATCACCTGATAAATGCCGGTGCGACTATCGCGGGAATCATTGATGCCGCTTCATCGACCGAGACAGCTTCCACCGCTTTCAGTTCTCTTACGAGCATCGGCGCCAAAAGGCTGCGCGCAGGATTTGATTATATTCAAAATATCCGAAAACACAAAATACCGATCTATCGATCCCATGCAATCGCAAATGCATCCGGCATAAATGAACTTGAAAAAGCGACTATCGTCGGTGTGGATCGATCCTGGCACCCGATAAAAGGGACCGAAAAAGTCCTGGCAGTTGATGCAATCGCATACGGTTTTGGCCTTATTCCATCTACGGCTCTAACCCGTCTGTGTGGATGCAGGCATACATATGACGCGCATCTCGGTTATTGGAGAGTCGAACATAGCGACAAAATGGAAACCTCGCTTGCCGGTGTTTTTGTTGCCGGTGACGGACGGACGATCAAGGGATATGCGGCGGCCATCGAGGAAGGGAGAATCGCGACAACTGAAGCCGCAGTTCAACTTGGGTATATCAGCCGAAATGAGGCCGATCACTCACTGGCATCTTCCCGAAAAAAGCTAAAACAATTCCGGCGGTTTGGTCAAATCGTCGATGCACTTTCTGCAATAAGGCCTGGAATTTTGCAAATCCTTTCAGATGATACGATCGTTTGCCGCTGTGAGGAGGTGACCCTCGGTAAAATTGTCTCGGCAGTGGCCGACGGAGCCATTGATGTAAACGACGTTAAAAGAAGGACCCGCCTGGGGATGGGCCACTGTCAGGGGCGCATCTGTGGTCAACTCATAAACGAATTGATATGGAAATTTACAGGCGACCGTAAAGAACGGGCATTATTTACCCCCCGTATCCCGGCCAAACCGGTTCCTTTTGAGGCTCTGACCGGCTGATCGATACCTTTCCGACTGAGCAGCTCTCTGCAGTAAAACTCAAAGGAAAAAAAGAGGAAGTGATGATTTACAAGCTTTTGGATCAAGCCTGAAGAGGCAGTCCATAGATTAACTATCTGAAAAACCAACCAAAATTCTCTATTTTTAAATATATAACTCAAGTTTTTCACTTGATATTTTGAGGGAAGCCACATCAGGCATAGGGCAAAAAGAAACCAGACCATCGCGTGCCTATGCACGGTTGATTACTTTATGGAGTCCGATTTACACATGTTGCCTTATTGTTTCTCAAAAGAAATGAGTTGACAACATAAGTCATAAGTCATACTATATTGCCATGAGAATAACGCTATCTATACCTGATGCAGTGGTGCACCGGTTCCAGGCGGCGGTACCCGCTCGCCAGCGGTCACGTCTCGTCACCCGTCTGCTTGAACACGAGTTGTCAAAACGCGATGACACGCTTGCTGCCGCGTGCCGTGAGGCCAATCGCGACAAGGCACTGCAGCATGAGATCGACGAATGGCAATCGTTTGACGACGGCATTGAGGAATGACAGAGCCCAATATCATACGTGGCGATATCTGGTGGGTCAGCCTTGATCCGACGCAAGGTTCTGAGATCAAGAAGACGCGACCATGTGTCGTGCTTACGCATGACACATTGAACCGGCTCCGCCATACAGTGGTCGTAGCTCCATTGTCCACGGCGGCCAAACCTCATCCCCCCATCACCGTCCCCGTCACGTGCCGAGGAAACTCTGCAGTAGCCGTTGTCGATCAAATCAGGGCCGTGGCCAAACATCGGCTCAAGTCCAGAATAGAGCCACTTGCCACCGACGAACTGGACGAAGTCTGCCAGGCCGTCTCTGCAATACTTGAACTAAGATAGACGAGGCGCAGTTCAACACTATTCACTTTCAAACAAGGAGAAACAGATATGGGTGATAAAGGAAAAAGAGACAAGGGCAAAA
>CAZSON010000050.1:0-15139 GCA_964608375.1 uncultured Desulfobacter sp.
GCTGAGCCGCATCTGTGAACTGGCCGATAAGCGTCACAAAGACGAAGAGATCGATCTGAAGATGTTTGTGTAGATTCAGTCGATTGCCCAAAAAATTATCCGTCTGAATTTGTCCTTGACAGCCCAAAAATGATTGTCTATGGTTGATCTGATTTAATTTCTAAAACCTCATAAAAAGCTGAACGTTCTTTGGTAGTTATCTCAACCTCACCATTTTAAGCTGTCCACATCAATTAATAGAGTAGTTTCGTCAGCTTTTTTTAATGGTTTCGTAAAAAGTCTGAAAATCGCCAGGTTCTATTTTCTCGACCTATTAATCGAAAATTAATTTTTAGGTTGGTTTTTAAATGTTGACTTTTTGCGAGGTTTTTTTCTTAACAACATAATATTTATGGGAGGAGGTAAAATTATGATGGATGAAAAAAAGAAACAGACCACTTAAAGAGTACACCCCGGCGTTGAGGAAATGAAGAAAGCCCTGGCTGACGGCAAGTGTTCAAGACGTGAGTTTTTGCGCACCGTCACCCTGCTTGGCGTATCCGCGACAGCTGCCTACAGTATGGCAGGGTTGCCCAATTTCGTTTCATCCGCCCATGCCGCCCAGAAAAAAGGCGGTGTATTAAAATTTGGTATGCAGGTGCAGGAAATGGCCGATCCGGCGACGTATTCATGGACCCAAAAGTCCATAGTCGCCCGGCATATCATCGAGTACCTGGTAGAGACCGGACCGGATAACGTCACCCGGCCCTATCTGGCGGAGCGCTGGGAAGCATCGGACGATCTGAAAACCTGGACCTTCCATCTGCGTAAAGGGGTCAAATGGTCCAACGGTGATGATTTCAATGCAGATGATGTGGTGTTTAACTTTACGCGCTGGCTCGATCCGAAAACCGGATCATCCAATCTGGGCCTGTTCAATGCCATGCTGGAAGAAACCGGAAAGAAAGATGCCAAGGGCAACCCGGTCAAGCGTATGACCAAAAACGCGGTGCAGAAAGTGGACAGTCATACGGTTCGGCTTAACCTGAATTCACCGGTGCTGTCGATTCCTGAAAATCTGTACAATTATCCAACCGGAATCGTTCACCGCAATTTTGAAAAAGAAGGCGGGGATCTCTCCAAGAACCCGGTCGGTACCGGACCATACACTCTTACCGAATTCAAGGTGGGTGAGTTGGCCGTGTTGAAAAAACGCAAAGAACCGTACTGGGGAGGTGAGGTTTTTCTGGATGAAGTTCGCTTTGTTGATCTGGGCGAAGATGCCGGCGCTTATCTCGCTGCCATCGCTTCAAAACAGGTTGATGGAATCTATGGTCTTGATCTGACCACGCTGGAAGCGGCCAAAAATATTCCTGGAATCAAGGTCGTTTCAATCCCATCGACCCAAACCGGCGTGATTCGCATGAAAGTCAACAAGAAACCGTTTACCGATGTCCGTGTGCGAAAAGCGGTGCAGAAAACCTGCGATGCCCGGAGACAGCTCGACATTGCCCACCAGGGACTAGGGATCGTTGCGGAACATCATCATGTTGCTACCATACACCCCGAGTATTTTGCTCTCCCCCCGTTCAAGCAGGACATCGAAGGCGCCAAGAAACTGTTGGCCGAAGCCGGCTACCCCAACGGCATTGAAATGACCTGCAACGTGGGCAATACCGAAGGAGTCTGGGAGCAGGATTCCGTCGCCGTGCTCAAAGAAGATGCCGCCAAAGCCGGAATTAATATCAAAATGAATGTGATGCCGCAGGCGCAATACTGGGATGTTTGGACAAAGGCACCCTTGAGCCTGACCTCCTGGACCCACCGTCCACTGGCCGTCATGGTATTGGGCCTGGCCTACCGCACCGGTGTGCCCTGGAACGAGTCGAGCTATGCCAACCCCGAGTTTGATGCGGCCCTGACCGAGGCGGAATCGACCCTGGATGTTGAACACCGCCGGGTCAAGATGGAGAAGGTTGAGAAAATTCTGCAGGGTGACGCCGTTATGGTGCAGCCGTTCTTTCGTTCCGTATTCACCGCGGTCCGGGATAATGTCGTCGGGTTTGAAATGCATCCGACCCGATACTACCGATTCCACAAGGTCTCCCTGGCCTAGTTATTAACAACGTGCGTTTGGGCAAAGGGGGCGTTTCGGCGCCCCCCGCCTATCATTTCCTCAATAACTGTAAGTTGTATCAAGAGGAGTCAAAATGGTCACTTTGGTGGTCAAGCGAATCGCATTCATGGTGTTTACCATGATTATCGTATCCCTGATTCTTTTTCTGCTGCTGGAGACGAAACTCACGGGGGATCCGGCAGCCCGTGTGCTCGGCCAATTTGCCAACGAAGAGCAGAAAGAGCTATGGCGGGAGCAGCACGGGTATAATCAACCGGTCATGCTCCGTTATGTGAAGTGGCTCGGAAATTTTACAACCGGCAACCTTGGAGAATCGATCCGCTTTAAAGGGCCGGTAGCTGATGTAATGTTGCCGCGGCTATGGAACACCGCCATACTCGGTTTTTGGACGTTTGCGATTATGATTCCGTTATCATTGACGTTAGGCGTCTTATCGGGGATGAAGGAGGGATCAAAGCTTGATCGATCGATATCGATTTTTGGCATTTTGACAACATCTGTCCCGGAATTTGCCAGCGCGGTATTTTTCTCCGCCCTATTTGTATTCGGTTTGAAATGGCTCCCGGGAACCAGTAGCATGTCGGGCGGGTTCGAGTTCATACAATTGGTGCTCCCTGCCATGGTGCTGGTCGTCTATGATTTTGGCTATGTTGCCCGCATGACCCGGGCATCCATGGCGGAAGTCATGACCTCCCAGTACATAAGGACGGCGGTATTGAAGGGCCTGCCTTACAAATCTGTTATCGTTAAGCATGCGCTGCGCAATGCATTAATCGCCCCTTTTACGGTCATCATGTTACAGATCAACTGGCTGCTATCCGGGGTTATTGTGGTTGAGTTCTTCTTTGCCTATAAGGGGTTTGGGGCACTGATCCTGGAGGCCTCTCTGAATAATGATATCGCCCTGTTAGAAGCGTGTGCAATGGTGGCGGTTTGTGTTGCGGTTGCTACACAAACTATAGCCGATATAGGCTACACTTTTCTGAACCCTCGCATCCGTTTTAGCTGAGGAGACAAAATAGAATGAATTTTTCCAAAGCTACCACCCAAATGCCCACCGCCGGGTATGGTGCGGCTTTATGGCGCGGACTGAAATCGTTTGGACTGTTGCGGGAGAGTTGGGTAGGAATGATCGGCGCCTTCCTTGTTTTATCATGGGTGTTGGTTGCGATCTTCGCACCGTTGCTGGCGCCATTTGATCCCAACTCGTCTATTCAACCGTTTGCCAAACCTGGGGCGGAAGCGATTAAAGCCGGTGGCACGTTCTGGCTCGGCACCGATCATATCGGGCGGGATATCCTGTCGCGTATTATATGGGGTTCGCGGACAGTCCTGATATACGCACCCCTGGCAACCCTCGCCGCCTATACAGTGGGTATTCTGATGGGACTGGCAGCCGGATATCGCGGCGGTTGGGTGGATGATATCCTGTGCCGCGTTGCAGATATCATTCTCTCATTTCCGGTGCTGGTGCTTTATATTATCATCATCGCGACTATCGGCGCATCTGGAATTAACATCATCATTGCGATCACCTTTGCATCATCCCCAGGGATCATGCGTATTGTGCGTGGATTGGTGCTCGATCTTCGAAATCGTGACTATGTTGCAGCGGCCCAGACCAGAGGAGAATCAGACTGGAAAGTGATGCTGGTTGAGATTTTACCAAATGCACGCGGTCCCCTTATTGTCGATGCCTGTCTGCGTCTCGGTTACGTCATTATTACCATCGGCGTCCTCGGTTTTCTCGGTCTTGGTCTGCCGCCACCGGATCCTGATTGGGGCGGCATGGTAAATGAAACGCGGCAGATGGCCATGGCTTTTCCGCATATGACGCTCTTTCCCTGCATCGCGATATCCTCATTGATTCTGGGGTTTAATCTATTGGCCGACGGTCTGCGTGAAATCTCATTGCGTGACTAGGAGGTAACCAAATAATGAGTGCCAACCAATCTCCTGTCCTTGTCTGCAAAGACCTCTGTATCTCCTACTACACACGGGCGGGAGAGATACCAGCGGTAGTGGATTTTTCATTAACCGTAAATCCGGGTGAGACGATCGGCATTGTCGGTGAGTCCGGTTGCGGCAAATCTACCGTTGCTATGGCTGTGATGCAGTACATGGGCGCAAACGGCGGCATCAAGAGCGGCAGTATCATGTTCAAGGGTCGCGATTTGAATCAGATGTCGGAAGATGAGCTGCGCCTCATTCGAGGTTCAGAGATCGCGATGATTTACCAGGAGCCTTTTGCCTCGCTAAATCCCAGCCTCAAAGTCAGCACCCAGCTTATGGAGGTGCCGCTCGCGCATGAGAATATTTCCAGAGATGAAGCTCGGCAAAGGGCCGTCCAGCTGCTATCTGATGTCAAGCTGGCTGACCCTGAACGGCTTATGGAATCATATCCGCATCAGCTATCCGGTGGCCAGCAGCAGCGGGTGGTCATTGCTATGGGTCTGCTGTCGAATCCATCTCTGTTGCTGCTCGATGAGCCGACCACGGCCCTGGATGTTACGATTGAGGCCGGCATCGTAAAGCTGGTTGCCGATATCAGTAAGAAGTTTGGGACTTCTCAGATCTATATTTCCCATAATCTCGGTCTGATCCTGGAAACCTGTGATCGGGTATTCGTGATGTATTCCGGTGAAGTTGTCGAAGAGGGGACGATTGACTCGCTTTTTTCCTGGCCTAAGCACCCTTACACCCACGGCCTTTTCGCATGTATTCCGTTGCCGACAACCGACAAGAATGCTGCACCGCTTAAACCGATTAGGGGTCAGCTTCCGTTGCCGTTTGAACGACCCCGGGGCTGCTATTACCACCCGCGCTGTGACCATTTCGAGCACGGGCTGTGTGATGTCGATCATTTCGGCATGGAGCATGTCGAGGGTAGCGCAGCCGACCATCGCGTAAGATGTTTACGCTGGAGGGAAATCGACCATAGAAAAGAGGCACCGGGAGGTGACGTCAAAGATCCGATTGAGTTTGGCAAACGAGTGCTTGAAGTCGATGGTATGAAAAAGTACTACGAGGTTCGTGACAGCTCACTGCGGGCTTTAATGAAAGGCAAAAGAATCCGTTATGTAAAAGCCAATGAGGAGTTGAATTTCACCGCCCGAGAGGGAGAAACGGTCGCAATCGTCGGTGAATCCGGATGCGGCAAATCAACCTTTGCCAAAGTGCTGATGGGTTTGGAAACCGGTACCGAAGGCGAAATACGCCATAAAGGTCAAGACCTTTCAGATACGGCCGTCCGGGATCGCAGCCCTAAACAGATCGGATCGCTGCAGATGGTATTTCAAAATCCGTTCGATACCCTGAACCCAAGCCATACCATCGGCGGTCAGATATCCAGGGTTTTAAAGAAGTTTGGCGTGGAGCGCGATAAAAAGAAGATATTTGATCGTGTGATGAACCTGCTCGATACGGTCAAACTGCCAAGAGACTTTTATTTCAGAAAGCCGAGGCAGCTGTCAGGCGGACAGAAGCAACGGATCGGTATCGCCCGGGCATTTGCCGGTAACCCGAGTATGGTCATTGCAGATGAACCGGTTTCTGCACTCGACGTCTCTGTTGCAGCGGCTGTGACAGAACTCCTCATGGATATTCAGCGCGAAAATAAAACCACGCTGCTTTTTATCAGTCATGATCTGAGTGTGGTGCGCTACCTGTCGGATCGCATTGTGGTCATGTATCTCGGGCATATTCTCGAGAGGGGGACTACGGAGGAGATTTTTGCTCCACCCTATCACCCCTATACCGAGGCGCTGTTATCGGCGGTGCCGATTGCTGATCCGGAAGTGATCAAGCGTGAAATTGTGCTGGAAGGGAACCTGCCGAGTGCAATGAACCCTCCGAAAGGCTGCCCGTTTTGTACGCGCTGCCCGCGGAAAATCGGCGACATTTGTGATAATGAGCTGCCTTCAGAGCAGGTGGCTGCAAAGCTCCATCTGATAAAATGTCATATTCCGCTCGACGAACTGCGAAAAATTAAACCGGTTATCCATGTACCGGATGCTTCAGAGCGTATTCAAAAGCCGGCGATGGCCGGTCAATAAGCAGGCGCTGAAATTTCTAGGCAGTGCCGATTTAAGAACCGTGGATGGGCACTAAGCAGGTTTTCAAAGTCAATTTTCAGAACATTCATTTAACCGTAACCACCGGGCATGGTGCGTTCAAAATGACGTACTGAGCGGTGGAACCGAAGACTAATTTTCCGACTTTTGATCTTCTTCGAACTCCGATAATGATTTCATCAATATCGTTGTCTTTCGCGAACTGGGTAAGGTCTTCTCCGGGAGACAGATAATTAACGGATGCATGTGTTTCACAGGAAATATCATCTGCTTTGAGGGGTGCTTTCAGATATTCCAGCTTGGCTTCCGCTTTATCAATATCTTCTTTTTGTAATGTATGGCTTTGTTCCAGCGAGGTCACAATAAAAATATCGGCCTTAAATGCATTCGCCCGGTTTTGAGCAAGCTGCAGAGCGTCTTCGGAAACCTTAGAACCGTCATAACCTACCAGTATTTTCATTTTGTTGGCCTTTCTGTATTAACGTCTGGAGATGATGAGAATCTTTTATCGTTAAAAGCCATCGTATTCAACAGAAACTATAATGTCAAGACAACGTTTGCAGTGATGTAATGCAAAATCGAAAGCCTATTCAACAAAGATGTGAGAGAGGTTAAAGATAAGCCTTTACCTCATCCTGGTTTATGCGGTAAAAAATATTCCAATCTTATTTTGATATCAACAACACAAGGAGAAAACATGATGCAGACAGATGCGACTGAAAAACAATCTGTTTCGTTCCGGGTGCTCACCAATGACCAGATTGCGGAAATCAAACGGGCTGCTTTCGAAGTGATGTCAAAGGTGGGCTATAAGGTTTATCACGAAGGCGCCCGTAAAATGCTCAAGCAAGCCGGTGCCTGGGTCCGTGGCGAAATTGTCAAGGTTCCGGAACCTATCGTCGCCGGATGTCTTCAAACGACCCCCAAGGGCTGGACGATCTACGATCGGGAGGGAGAACGGGCCATGGAAGTAGAAGGTCGCAAGAGCTACTACGGCACTTCCACTGCCAGTCCGAACACCAAAGATGCAGTGAGTGGTGAAATACACCCGACCCGCGTAGCAGACATTGCCGTTGGTGCTAAAGTTGCCGATGCACTGATGAATATCGACTGGGTTATGCCGATGGGTTCTGTTCAGGATGTGCCGCCTTCGGTCGCCGAATTGTACGAATTCGAAGCTGCAGTGACCCATACCACCAAGCCGATTGTTTTTCTAGGATATACTGCCCGCGGTGTTGAGCTGGTTTATGAGATGGCGATCGAGGTGGCCGGCGGGATCGAAAATCTGCAGCAGCGACCATTTCTCATTTTTTATCCAGAGCCGATATCACCGTTTGTCTTTCCCGCCGATGTGATCGACCGTCTGTTTGTCTGCGCGGATCTTTCGATGCCCCAAATTCAAGGTCCGACGATTCAATTCGGTGCAACCGGACCGGTCACGCTGGCCGGAGCCGTTGTTCAAGCCCTGGCTGAATCTCTGATGTGTCTGGTTCTGGCCCAGCTGCGTAAACCGGGGTGTCCCTATGGCCTTGGATGTAATTTCAGTGTGTTTGATATGACCGCGGGCCTTCTGTCGATCGCTGCGCCGGAAATGAGCCTCGCCCTTGCGGCTCAAGCCGAGGTGGCACAGTCCTTCGGGTTGCCCTCATGGGGTCTGGCCGGGGCGACCGACGCAAAATTGCTCGATGCTCAGGCCGGATCCGAATCTGCATTCTCCATCCTGGCCCAGGGTTTGGCCGGCCTAAACCTGATCCACGATGTCGGATATATGGACAATGGGATGATCTGTTCTGCTGAACAGCTAATTCTGGGCGATGAGAATATCGGTATGACAAAACGCTTTATACGAGGGATTGAAGTCAACAGTGAGACCCTGGCCCGTGAAGTGATTGAGAAGGTCGGACCGGGGGGGCATTTTTTAGAAGAAGCGCACACCTATAACCATTTCAAGAGCGAACTCTGGGTGCCCGGCCTGATGACACGTGTGACCTATGAGGATTGGCAGCGAGAAGGAGCCAAGGACATGGCGAAACGGATTCATGATAAACTTCAGGGTATATTAAAGAACCATAAAGCACCCGCCCTTTCAGATAAAACCTTGGCCGCACTGAGCCTAATTAAACAAAAGGGTGAGAAGGAACTGGTTCAAAAATAACTCGGCTATCATTTACCATTTATGGTTTAAAACGATCGATTCTATTTTGAATTTTACGTTTTTTTTGTTCAGAGAGCGGCGGTGGCCGATGATCATTGAGAATGTTATCAAGCCGACTCCGAGCCCTTTCTAATAGACTGGAACTACCTGATTTTTCCCAGTCTTCAAATCCCATCCGATTAAAAAGCGAGGGACGCCACTGGGTATTTCGGACATGTTTGAGCGTGTGCTCATGGGTCAGATAATGACCATTTGGGCCGGTTTCCCGAATGACATCTAAGGCCATTTCCTCTCTATTGACCGGGATGCCGCGTTGCATTCTGCGGACCTGATCGATGAGCTCATCTGACATTACGATCATTTCGAGGCTCCCGGTTCGTCCGAAATCGAGGTATCCGACGTCATGATTGAGATTGGAGCCGGCAAAAGCAGCCAGAAAAGTAATCAGCCCGGCTTCCAGGCTGGCCTGTTCATCCGGAATCTGGGAATCGCTCGTTCCGGCATAGCCCCAGTTGGGCAGATGATAATAATGGCTCATTTCGATCATCGCCATATATGCAAGGTAGTACTCCGGGGCGTTGTAAGAACACTCGCCGGTCACCATATCCAGCACCGCTGGGCCCATGCCCATAAGAAAAGGAGCCCCTTTTGCCTTTAACTGATGCATCACCAGCCCACAAAAACACTCCGCCAAACCCTGAACCACATGACCGGCTAGGGTCATCGGAGCGGTGGAGCCGGCGATGGGGGCTGGAGAATATATCACCGGGATCGCTTTTTCAGCACAAAATAAAAGTTTATCAAGACTGGGAAACGGATGCTTGAGCGGGCTGATCGGTTCAGCATAATGAATAAAATAGGGCTTTACCCTCAGCGCTTCTTCGCTTTCTCTGATGATCCTGGCCATGCTCCACATTTCATAGAGGTCATCCCGACACTCGGCGGTACAGACGATCGGTTTAATCGAGTTTTCGACCATAGCCTGAAAACTCACCAGGTACGCCCGCTCAGGGGGAATATCCGATGGATGCGCAAAAGACATGATAAAATCGATATTTCCCAGGGCATCGCCTACCTTTGCTGCTGTTTTGACGTTTTCAAGGACGCAGGGGCGGCGGATCATTTTTTTTGAATCAAATGAATAGATCAGATCAGACCCGGTACCGAAATAAGATCGACGATCCCCGAGATCCATTGCAAGCGCGCCTTTACGGTTATAGATCTCAATATTTTCAGGCGCACTTTCGATCGCTTTTTCCACCAGTGTCGCCGGTATCCGAACCATTTGGTTCTCCGAGACCGGACATCCGGCCTTTTTTAACAGCGACAAAGCTTCCCTGTGAAGAATCTGCATCCCGGTCTCATTTAAAACCTCCAGGGCGCCTCGATGAATTTGGTCTTTATCTGCTGAGGATAAAAATGACAATTGTGGTTTAAAGGCGATATTGTCCAACGCCATAATCGAGAGCTTCCTTAATTTAATTTTCGTGGTTTTTCTTCGATTCTCTCGAATTTTTGGAACCTTAAATCCAAATCATTGGATCGCATGAGGGGATGACGCGCCAAATTTGTGTTTCAAGATGCTGTACGGCCGCTTTTTCAGGCGGCCGATTCCACCGGATAAGCTTCAGGGGAAAGGCCCAGTTCTTCCAATTTTCCTCCGGTGGGGATTCCTTCCTCATTCCATCCCATGAGATGATAGAAATCCTGCTTCATCGGTTCCATCCATTCCTGGGGATTTGACGATTTTCGTTCGGAATTATATTCTTTTTC
Organism: uncultured Desulfobacter sp.; assembly: GCA_964608375.1. Classification (GTDB taxonomy): domain Bacteria; phylum Desulfobacterota; class Desulfobacteria; order Desulfobacterales; family UBA2156; genus UBA2156. The sequence goes on from CAZSON010000050.1 coordinate 10,118, forward strand.
AAAAAACATATCAGGGAGTCGATCGGCCTCACTTCCGGCGCCCTGTCGAAGATTAAAAAGTCTTTCCAGATTGAGAATCCTTTCGCCGATCCGAAAGAGTTCAGTTCCGCTTATCGGTTGGCCGGTCAACGTCGACACCAGCTCTGCTTCAGATTCAAGGTCAAACCTGCAGATGAGACAGAGCGCCGGCACCTTGCAGAGGCCGAGACTGTCCAGAACAACACCCACAATCATCGCCTGCCTGATCAGAAGGGCTTTTCCCTTGATTGACTGCAGGTTTACCGCCTCAGGAGTGCCAAACTCTCTGCTTGCTTTTTCCGGTAGCCATTTGTATTCCAAGGTCGCATAAATATCATTAAAATCAGCTCCCCGGGTGGCCACCGCATACCCGAGGGCGGTTCCCATGATGTTATAGGGATGGTACCCAGACATCTCCAATCCTTTGACGTGCGCTGCAAACCGTACAGACCCTCTGCCGATCAGTTTTGAGGCATTTCGGACGCCCTGCGAAAGAATTGCGCCGAATCCTTCACAGAGACATATCTGGCGAATCAGGGTTTCCATCGCTTCACCGTTACCCCAAAAAAGATCGAGACCGCCGGTATCGGTCAGGGTCAGGATGCCGCGGTCATACAGGTCCATGGCAAAGGCGATTGAATTGCCGGTGGAAATGGTGTCGAGTCCGAGCTGGGAACAAAGATTATCCAGATAAACCAGGGTTTCCAGATCGCTCAGGCCGCATTTGGAGCCCAAAGACAACATCGATTCAAACTCTGGTCGGACCGCTTTACCTCCTTTGAATCTTTTATTTTTAAATTCAAGTTCAGCCTTGCACTGTACCGGACAACGCCAGCAGCCGCGAGTTCGGGTTATGTTTTTTTCAAGATGTTTACCATCGATTAGATCCGCTGAATCAAATCGATTTTCCCTGTAGTTGTGGGTTGCCAGTATTCCCAAATCATTGGCCCACTCGACGTATCCGGCACCGCCGTATTTGCTAGTCGCTTCAAAATGGGGCGAGTTTTTCATCTGTAAAATATATCGCTTGACCGCTTCATGGGCCTTGTGATCCGATGCGAGCAGTCCTTTTTTCTGTTGAGCCTGAACCGCGATCGCTTTGAGGTTTTTTGACCCCATTACCGTACCCATACCGGTTCGGCCAGCGGCATGATCGCGATCGACCATCATGCACCCGAACAGGACCCCGTTTTCAGCGCCGGGCCCTATGGCGAGAGTCTTTACTTTTTTGGGGCTTTCAAAGGCTTTGATCCGATCCTGGGTTTCCCAGGTATCGAGTCCCCAAAGCGGCCCTGCGTCTCTGATTTCCACTCTGTCACTGTCGATCGAAAGATATACCGGCTCTATCGATCGCCCCCGAATGATCAGGGTCTGGATGTTGCATGACCTGAGTTCGACGCCAAAACCCCCACCCACATTAGAGCTGCCCAAAAGATGGGTCTGAGGTGAGATGGCGTTGATATTCATTCTCGAAGAAGCAGGCGCCGAAGTTCCGGTGAGGACGCCATCTGAAAAAATGAGAATACTATCAGGCCCCAACGGATCGACGGTGGAAGAGAGATGGTGAAAAAGATACCACAGATTAAAACCCCGGCCACCGAGAAACTTCCATATCACATCTTCGGGGACCGGTGAAAAGCGCCAGCTCTTATTTGTTAAATTTATATCGAGTATTCGTCCGAATACCTGCATCATCGGTCCATCCTCTCTCTCGTAATCACCTCCGGATGAAAGTCACTTAGTATAGTGAACCATTCCCTCGTGTCAAGAGCGAAACGCTCAGTTTTGCCGGTTGTTTGCACCGGTTTAATCCTTTAGGGGATTACAGAAGTTTTCCGACCTTTTCTTCCACCGCCTTGAGGATCTTTCCGCTTTTTAACAGTTGCTTGACGGTTGCGATATCGTTGGACAGCATTCTGTCTTTTTCCATGTGAGTGACCGCTTCCCGGATCACCTGATAGGCGGCAAGGGTTCCTTCCCCCGGTTTTTGGTTTGTAAACAGGTCCATGGCCTGGGCGCCGCATAAAAGTTCGATGGAAATCACCTCTTCTGTATTTTTAACGATGTCTCTTGACTTTCTGGCCGAGAGGTTTCCCATCGATACATGGTCTTCCTTATTGGCGGAGGTCGGAATGGAGTCTACGCAGGCCGGGTGGGAAAGTATTTTGTTCTCGGAAACCAAAGCAGCAGCGGTGTACTGAGCCAGCATGAATCCGGAATTAAGGCCGCCGTCATCTATCAGAAAAGCCGGAAGGCCGCTCAACTGGGGATTAACCATCCGTTCGATCCGCCTTTCTGAAATGTTGGCCAGCTCAGAAACGGCCATACAAAGAAAGTCCAGGGCCATCGCAATCGGCTGACCATGAAAGTTTCCGCCAAGCAAAAACTCCTCAGAATCCTGAAAAAAGAGCGGATTGTTGGTTGAGGAGTTCATTTCGGTTTCCACCACCTTCCGGGTGTAGGCGATGGCATCCTTGCTGGCGCCATGCACCTGAGGTGAACACCGCAGGCTGTATGCATCCTGAACCCGGGAGCAGTCTTTGTGGGAGGTGATGATTTCGCTGTTTGAGGTGATTCGTCTCATGTTATCCGCGGCTGCTGCCTGACCCGGATGGGGCCTGACCTGTTGAATTCTGGGATCGAATTCGGTTCGGCTCCCCATCAGCACTTCAAGACTGATAGCGGCTGCGATATCGGCGGTTTTTGCCAAACGCTCGGCATCATGGGTTGCCAGCCCGCCGATGGCAGATATCACCTGTGTGCCATTGACCAGGGCAAGGCCTTCCCCGGCCTCGAGATGGATTGGCCGCAATCCGCAAAGCTTTAATGCGTTTGAGCCGGAGGTGCGTTGACCCTTGTAATATGCCTCACCCAGACCGATCAGGACAAGGGCGAGGTGGGCCAGAGGCGCCAGGTCCCCGCTTGCTCCCACCGATCCTTTTTCCGGGATAACCGGGTGGATTTCGCGATTGATCAGCTCCACCAAGGAGGTGGTTGTTTCCAGCCGGATTCCCGAATGTCCCCTGGCAAGATCCTTGACCCGTAAGGCAATGGTCGCCCGGACCGTCTCTTCGTCAAGCATGCCACCGACCCCAGCCGCATGACTCATCAAGATATTTTTCTGCAACTGACGGATGTCGTTTTTGGAAATACGGACATCGCTCAAGGCGCCAAACCCGGTGGTGACCCCATAAATTGTTTTTTCCTCCTTGACCCATTGGTCGATCAGTTTTCGGCCACCCTTGATCCGGTTTTTTGACTCTTTTGATAGTTTTACCATAGCGCCTTGCCGCGCAATGGCGACCAGGTCCTCCAGTGTCATGCCGTCGTATCCAAGAGAAATTTCTTTCATTATTATTATTCCTTATTTTTCATTCCTTATGACTTTATCAGTTAATAGAAAAAAAGATGGAAAGAAAGCCAAAAGCTCTTTACACCAACTCTGAAGCTCGGGCAAGCTAGATTCAAATATTTTATGTTCAAATTTTGAACAATAAAACAGTTTGTGTCCATCGCACGGCTAGAATAGAGGAGTTCGCGTCTTGACATTTGAATATTTTGCCTAACCTTAAAGATTAATATAACGGACGGACAAGTTGCAGCAGTACGTCGGTTGGCTGTGAGACAGATTATGGGTAATAAATTCCAAATGATACGCACTATTTTAACATGAGGAGGGGAAAATGAGTCTATGTGTCAAAAATAATGTTTACTGGGTAGGTAAAATCGATTGGGATCTTAGAAAATTCCATGGTGACGAGTATTCTACCCATCGGGGATCGACCTACAATCCATACTTAATTAAAGAGGAAAAAGTTGCTTTGATCGATACTGTTTGGGCGCCTTTTTCAAAGGAATTTATAACAAATCTTGTCAAGGAAATCGACCTTAGGAAAATTGACTATGTGATAGCCAACCATGCAGAGATCGATCATAGCGGTGCACTTCCAGAATTAATGCAATATATTCCCGACACGCCAATATATTGTACGAAAAATGGCGTCAATTCATTGAAGGGACATTATCACCAGGATTGGAATTTTAATGTTGTTAAAACCGGTGATCGTCTGAGTTTGGGATCAAAAGAACTGATTTTTATTGAAGCCCCGATGCTCCATTGGCCGGACAGCATGTTTTGCTATTTGACCGAAGATAATATTCTCTTTAGCAATGACGGGTTCGGGCAGCATTATGCTTCCGAATATATGTTCAATGATCTTGTTGATCAATCGGAGTTGTTCAATGAATGTATTAAATATTATGCCAATATACTAACCCCTTTCAGTCCCATGGTTATTAAAAAGATAAAGGAAATCCTTGGCTTTAATCTCCCCTTGGATATCATCTGCACCAGTCATGGGGTAATATGGCGGGATAAGCCTGAACAGATTGTTGAACAGTATCTGCAATGGGCTGGCAATTATCAGGAAAACCAAATTACCATTATTTATGACACCATGTGGAACGGCACTCGAGTGATGGCCGAAAATATTGCCAAGGGAATACAAAACAGCGACTCAGAGGTCAACCTAAAGCTATTTAATTTGTCGAAAACAGATAAGAACGATGTTATCACCGAAGTTTTTAGATCCAAAGCGATTCTAGTCGGATCCCCAACTATCAACAGGGGGATCTTGGTTTCGGTTGCCGGTATTCTTGAAGAGATAAAGGGGCTAAAATTTAAGAACAAAAAAGCGGATGCATTCGGTTGTTACGGGTGGAGTGGAGAATCGGTCAAGATTATCAGTGCGCTGTTAAAGGAATCCGGATTTGATGTTGTCGGTGAAGGTTTGAGAGTAATGTGGAACCCTGATAGCGAAAGTATGGCAAAATGTTTTGAATATGGAAGACAATTTTCTTTAAATGTTTCTGTTTAGAAGAAGGGTAGATCAATGAACGATCAGAGGGCCAAGCACTCGTTTTCACTAATTTTTTACTTTGCTGCCACGCTTTGGGCGGTAGAGGCGGTTAATTTTTTAACCGGTCACGAGCTTATCAGGTGGG
>CAZSON010000051.1:0-14998 GCA_964608375.1 uncultured Desulfobacter sp.
GTTCATTGAAAAAACTGTGAACTGTGAACCGACAACTGTGAACGGTTACAAAAAGGAATAGGGTTTGAAAGGTTTGCGGCTTCATGGAAATGACTTTAACCCAAATTGCTAATATGGTTAATGGCGAAATTATTGGCGATGGTAAAAAAACGATACGCGGCGCATCGGCTTTTGACCAGGCAAGCCCCAACGATATAACATTGGCCGGTCTGCCAAAGTATCTGAAAAGAATAGACGAAACAAGCGCGGGAGCTATTATTGTCCCCGATAATTTTAAGGGTTCTTCCAAGATTCTGGTGCGGGTAAAAAATCCTCAATCGGCCTTTGCTAAAATCAGCGCAATTTTCCACCCACGACCAAAGATGGCACCCGGTATTTCAGCGAAGGCTGAAATCGGAGAAAAGTTCATCTGTGGTCAAAAATCGACTATATCTTCATTTGTTGCAATCGGTGATAACGTGACGGTTGGAGACCGCACTTTAATTTTTCCCAATGTGGTTATCGGTGATCATGTGCTGATCGGAAGCGATGTTTTGCTCTATCCCAATGTGACGATTCTCGAGCGGTGCAGGATTGGCAACCGGGTGATTGTTCATTCGGGGACCGTTATCGGCAGTGACGGTTTCGGTTTTGCTCCAGATGGAGAAAAGTACGTTAAAATTCCACAAACCGGTATTGTTCAGATTGACGATGATGTGGAGATTGGCGCAGGGAACACCATTGACCGGGCGACCTTTGGAAAAACATGGATAAAAAAAGGGGTGAAAACAGACAATCAGGTCCATCTTGCCCACAATGTGACGGTGGGTGAAAATTCGATCCTTGTTGCACAGGTGGGGATTTCCGGTAGTGTGTCTGTCGGAAAGCACGCCGTGCTGGCGGGTCAGGCGGGCGTTGCAGGGCATCTTAGGATAGGAGACCATGCAATCATCGGTCCCCAGGCCGGCATAGCCAAATCGGTGCCAATGGGTGAAGTTGTGTCGGGAAGCCCTGAAATGCCGCACAGGCTGTGGCTCAAAGTACAAAGAATTATCCCACGGCTTCCGGGATTGAAAAAGAAGCTTGTTGAGTTAGAGAAACGACTGATCAAAATTGAGGAGAAATTAAGATGAAAAAAGTTTATGATATCGTGGAAATCATGAAATTTTTACCCCACCGATATCCATTTCTTCTGGTCGATAAAATTATAGAATTAGTACCGGGTGAAAAAGTTGTTGCATTGAAAAATGTGACGATTAACGAACCGTTTTTCCAGGGGCACTTCCCCAAAATGCCGATCATGCCCGGTGTGCTCATCATCGAGGGGATGGGTCAGGCAGGCGGGGTGCTTGCCTTTGAAAGCATGCCGGCGGAGCGGCGGGGCGATCTTGCCTATTTTATGGGTATGGACAAGGTTAGATTCAGAAAACCGGTTCTGCCAGGGGATCAACTCATTTTTCAATTAGAAATAATCAAATTAAGATCTAAAGTTGTCAAAATGCACGGGGAGGCGTTTGTCAGCGAGAAGCTCGTCGCTGAAGCTGAGCTTTTGGCTTCTATTGGAGAAAATTTATGATACATCCTACCGCAATCATTGACCCAAAGGCCGAATTGGATACCGAGATAGAGATTGGCCCTTACACAATTATCAAAGGAAATACATTTATCGGTTCAAAAACGATAATCGGCCCCCATGTGGTCATTGAGCCTTTCGTTCATATTCGGCCGGAATGCCATATTTTTCAGTATGCCGCTATCGGAGCGGTACCACAGTCTGTGAGGTTTAAAGGGGAAGAGACATATGTCAAGGTCGGACGCGGCACCATCATACGTGAGTTTGTCACCATTCACAGGGGGACGGAGTTTGGTGGTGGTATAACCGAGGTGGGTGAAGAAAATTTTGTGATGGCCTATTCCCATATCGCCCATGATTGTAAAACCGGACGAAAGGTGATGCTTTCCAATAATGCCACCCTTGGGGGGCATATTACCATAGGAGATTATTCAACGGTTGGTGGGCTGGTGGCGATCCATCAGTTTGTCAGAATTGGTGATTATGCCTTTGTCGGCGGAAAATCAGCGGTTGTAAAAGATGTTCCACCCTACGTTATAGCAGCCGGGGACAGGGCTACCCTTTACGGATTAAACAGTGTCGGCCTGAGGCGCCACGGGTTTTCACAAAAAACACTATCATTGCTCAAGAAGACTTACAGAATTGTTTTTCGGATTGGACTTACCTTAAATGAAGCGATCGAAAGGGTGCGGGCGGAGGTGGAACAGATTCCAGAGGTCGTAAATTTCATTGATTTTATCAAATCTTCACAGCGGGGACTTACGCGGTAGATCTAAAAAAAATAACCATCAAGCGCAAGACAAACATAAAAACTCAGGTTTTACACCCCCAATTCAACGAAGCGTCACCTTATGAAAAATGGACCATTAAACATATGGATTTGCGGATAGGGCTGATAGCAGGAGGAGGTCAGTTCCCCCTTATTTTTTCAAAGAGTGCAAAAAAAAAAGGATTTACCATTTTTGCTGCGGCTTATATCCATGAGGCAGATCCACGGTTAAAAGAGTATGTGGATGAAATTGAATGGGTTCATCTGGGACAGGTCAAGCGTCTGATCAGGTATTTTAAATTGAACCATATCAGTGAAGCTGTCATGATCGGCACCATCCAAAAGACAAGGATGTTCTCGGATGTAAAACCCGATACAAAGGCAATTTCCCTTATACTCGGTATGAAACATACCCATGACGATGGGGTACTCAGGGCCTTTGCCGGGGCGCTTGAAAAGGAGGGAATTAAGATCCGGGCCTCGACATTTTTGCTGCCGGAACTCCTGGCGCCGCCCGGTTGTTGGACAAAACGAAAGCCGAACCGCTCTGAGATCTCCGACATTGAACTCGGTTGGCGGTGTGCAAAAGAAATTGGACGTCTGGATATCGGCCAATGTGTTGTTGTTGGGGGAGGATCGATTCTGGCGGTGGAAGCTATCGATGGGACGGATGAGACAATTAAGAGGGGGGCGGCGCTTGGCAGCGGAAGCGCAGTGGTTGTTAAAACCTGCAAACCGAATCAGGATATCAGATTTGACATACCTGCGGTTGGAGCCGATACAATCAAAACCATGAATAGAGCAGGGGCGGCGATTCTTGCAGTTGAAGCGCAAAAGGCGGTTGTGTTTAACCGGGAAGAGATGATCGATCTTGCCAATCAGGTTAATATTGCGATAATCGCAATGGATGAAGCCGGGAGCGCAGGTTGACAGATTGTTTGGAGCCGTATGGAACATCGATTAAAAAAACTTAAAGTAGCGGTCATCGGCGTTGGTTATCTAGGAAAATTTCATGCGGAAAAGTATGCGCAAATGGACCAGGTGGAACTCGTTTGCGTGGTGGACGTTGACAGAACAAAGGCCGAAAAGATTGCAAAGCGATTCTCCACGGAGGCATATTTTAATCATAAAGACATCATCGGAAAAGTTGATGCTGTGAGCGTTGTTGCACCCACCTCGGACCATTTTTCGATTTGCCGTGATTTTCTTGAACATGATGTCGATGTGCTAGTCGAAAAACCGATAACGACTACCCTACAAGAGGCGGATGAGTTGATTGGGATTGCTGAATCAAGAGGTCTGAATGTTCAGGTGGGACATCTTGAGCGGTTTAACCCAGCGGTAATGGCTTTGGAGGATATTGTAAAAATTCCCAGATTCATCGAGTCCCACCGGTTAAATACATACAGGGGCAGGTGTACGGATGTGAGTGTGGTGCTTGATCTGATGATACATGACATCGATATCATCTTAAACTTTGTTGACGCCGAGGTGGAGAACATACGTGCGGCGGGTATTCCGGTCATATCAGGGCAGGTTGACATTGCCAATGCACGGCTTGAATTTGCCAACGGATGTGTCGCCAATGTGACAGCGAGTCGAATTTCTGCCAAGGACAAGAGAAAGATCCGAATGTTTCAAACGGATGAATACATTTCGGTTGATTTTGCAAATAACGAAATTACACTGATTAGCAAAAGCAATGCGCATTCAAATGGTTTGATACCCGGCATGAACGTAAAACAACTCTGTTTTACAAAAAGGGATGCACTCTACGATGAGCTGAAATCGTTCGTTTCATCTGTCATCCAACGGACCCCGCCCGAAGTCACGGGTCAGGTGGGGCGTAAAGCCTTGAAGACCGCTTTGAGTATCATGGAGCAAATTCATCATACCAACATCCGTTATTTGGATTCATAGATTTCAGGGAACCTCTGTTGTCCAAAAATTCTTTGTTAACAATCTAAAGGATAATTTCTGCTAATGCACTTTGAAACCGCACGGGCGCTCAACCGTATTATGCAAGACGGAGAGGGCATATGAATCGGTCGAGTCCGGCGAATGATCAGAAAATGGTCATGATCATTACAGGTGAAGCGTCCGGTGATCTTCATGCGTCAAAGCTTGTAAAGGCATTGAGAAAGAGAGGTCGGAACCTGTTTTTTTGCGGTATCGGTGGACAGGCGCTCAAAGATGAAAAGGTCAGGATTTTGGTTAACGCTTCAGCACTTGCTGCGGTGGGAATTACCGAGTCGTTTAAAAAGATACCGGGTATCTTAAAGAAATTGGCTTTCGTAAAAATGTACATTAAGAATTTGCGGCCGGATCTTCTCATCCTGCTTGATTTTCCTGAGTTCAATCTCAATGTAGCGTCAACAGCTAAGAAGAACGGGATACCGGTTTTATATTATATCAGCCCGCAATTTTGGGCCTGGCGGCCCGGACGCATCAACAAGATCAAAAAACGGGTAAATCATGTTGCAGTTATCCTCCCCTTTGAGGAGGATATTTACCGGAAACATGAAATTCCGGTAACATTTGTTGGGCACCCACTCCTTGACTCAAATTTACCACCGATCGATATGAAAAACGAGAGGGAGATCCGGATAAACCCTGTTATCGGATTTTTGCCCGGTTCCCGTGAAAGAGAGATTGAAAGACACCTCCCGATAATGCTTAATGCGGCTCGGATATTGCGCAACCGAAAAAAGAATGTAAAGTTCATCATTTCAATTGCGCACACCGTAAAACGAAAGTTGGTGGAAAAGATCGTTGAGAAATACCAGCAGATCGGTGAATTTGAGCTCCTGGCAGATAATGTGGAAAAGGTATTTGAAAGATCGGAGTTGGTGGTTGCGACATCGGGCACTGTTACCCTGCAGGCAGCCATATTCGGAACGCCGGGACTCATCATATATAAAGTGTCACCGGTAAGCTATTTGTTTGGAAAAATTCTGGTAAAGGTCCAACATATCGGCCTGGCCAACCTTATCGCAGGCAGAGAGATCATGCCCGAATTCATCCAGGGGCAAGCAACTCCTGAAAATATTGCAGAAACCGTGGAAGAGATGCTCAATGACTCTTCGGCCCTTGAACGCTCGAGAAAAGAACTTTTGAAGATCAGAAAAGCGCTGGGCGGACCGGGGGCATCGGAGCGGGTCGCCGATCTGGCAATACAAATGCTGGAAAATAATCTGTAATCTCAACTTGGATGATGGATCGACAAAATAACAATCAGCTCACCGAAATCAAGTGGAATCTCATCGGGGTGCTGGGTAAATTGTTTATCGATATCCTCTTTTTCACCATACGGATCGAAAGACATGGATATTCGGGCGTCCGAGCCGTCGAATCCTCTCGAAAATTTATTCTTGCATTCTGGCATTCTAGAATCTTGTTGATCAGTTATTTATACAAAGGGTGGAACGGTGTGGCCATTGTCAGCCAATCTGAAGATGGTGAAATTATTGCACGGATATTGGAAAAACAGGGACAGGAGCCGATCCGTGGATCGACAACCCGGGGCGGTATCCGAGCGCTGGCCAAACAGATCAGATGCCTTGAGGGAAGCGTCAGACCAGGTGCGGTGATACCGGACGGACCACAGGGGCCAAGATTCAAAGCGCAACCCGGGGTAATTGTTTTGGCCAAAAAGACAGGATACCCGATTCTTCCTGTCAGCTATAGTGCCAAAAGGATTAAAATTTTTAATAGTTGGGACCGGTTTGTTCTTCCGTATCCTTTTACCCGGTGTCTGGCTGTCTATGGCGAACCGATCTATGTCCCAAAGGATGTTGACAGTGCCGGCATAAACATGTATCGCTTGCGACTCGAACAGGAACTTTGTCGAATTACCATTGAAGCCGACCAGCAATTCGACCATGCCATCGTATGATTGACATATAACCGTCGATGATGCCTGAAATGAAACGATCTGGACCGAGAATCAAGAAAAAATGAAACAAGTATCGATACTTATGATAAAGGATCGGCATAAACGTTTGCTCGATCTCATCAGGAATAATTGGCTGAGACTTTTATGTGCCATGGGGTGCATGCTGGTGGTCGCTGCATCGACTGCAACGACCGCTTTTTTAGTGAAACCGGTTCTCGATGATATTTTTTTTAAAAAGAACGTCGCCATGCTGAAGCTGATCCCTTTTGCGGTTATCATCATATATTTTATCCGTGGATTAGCCTATTACGGCCAGGAATACCTGATGAATTATGTGGGGCAGAGCATCATAAAGCGGCTCAGAGACAGTCTCTATTTTCATATGCAGGATCTTCCGATTTCTTTTTTCCAAAAACAAAAGACCGGTGTTCTGATGTCGCGTATTACCAATGATGTCAATATCATCAAAGCGATGGTTTCAACCGCGTTTACCAGTGCCCTGAGAGATTGTTTCACTATTTTGGGGTTGGCGGTAGTCATCTTTTACAGAGATTGGAAATTGGCGTTATTTGCGATTGTCGTTTTACCGGTAGCCTTTTTTCCGGTGATAGAATTTGGAAAGAGGGTCCGCAGGGTCAGTACCGGATGTCAGGAAGCCATGGCCGATATTACCTCATTTCTGCATGAAACCTTTACCGGGAACAAGATCGTAAAAGCGTTTGGGATGGAAGCCCATGAAAAAGAGCGATTTTTTTCAAGGACGGATAAACTCTTTGCGATGGAAATGAAGGCGGTGGTCATAAAAGCGCTTTCCTCTCCGATAATGGAATTTCTCGGTGGACTCGGAATCGCTTTTATCATCGGTTATGGCGGATACCAGGTGATTTCAGGTGCATCGACAGCCGGCACCTTTTTTTCCTTTATGGCCGCGGTCCTGATGCTCTATGACCCGGTGAAGAAAATGAGTAAACTCAACAATTCAATACAGGAAGGTCTGGCAGCAACAGACCGGGTATTTGATATCATTGAAAGAGAATCCGATATTATTGAACATCAATCGGCTGTTGTCATCCCCCAAAAATCCCATCAGGTGACTTTTGAGAATGTTTTTTTCAAGTATGATGATGCCATGGTCTTAACAGATATCAGCATAAATGTTAAGGCAGGTGAGGTTCTGGCTCTGGTTGGGATGAGCGGTGGCGGAAAAACATCTCTGGTGAATTTGATACCCCGATTCTACGATGTCTACGATGGCCGTATCCTGATCGATGGGACTGATATTCAAACTGCTACCATACGGTCGCTGCGTGAACAGATCGCAATCGTTACCCAGGACTCCATCCTGTTTAATGACACCATCCGGTATAATATCGCATATGGTAAACAGGATGCATCTATCGAAGATATAGAAAATGCAGCTAAAGCCGCCTATGCCTATGATTTTATCTGCGACTTTCCGGATAAATTTGACACGACTATAGGTGAGCTCGGTGGGCGTCTGTCGGGTGGAGAGAAGCAGCGGATCTGTATCGCCCGCGCGTTGTTGAAGAATGCACCGATATTGATCCTGGATGAGGCAACCTCTTCGCTCGATACCGAATCGGAAATGTGGGTTCAAAAGGCCCTGGAAAATTTGATGAAGGGGCGGACTACTTTTGTGATAGCCCATCGGCTTTCAACCATTGCCTATGCAAACAGAATTATTGTTTTATCAAAGGGCCGGATCGTGGAAGAGGGCAACCACGATGATCTGATAGCCAGAGAGGGAGCATATTTCAAGCTGGATCAGATGCAGTTTTGTGGCAACAATAACGATCGGTCTTAAACATATTCAGGTGGCAGTGGCGTATGTGGCAACTTTTCGAAAAGGCGGATATCGATCTTTTTTTTCTGATAAACAGAGGCGGGCAGAATGCACTTTTTGATTCTGTGATGCCCATTTTGTCGAATTTTTATTATTTTTTTGTTCCTTTTGTATTGTTCGTTATTTTTTTGTTGATAAAAACAGATATAAAGTACCGGGTCGTAGCTATCTCGATGCTTCTGTTAATTCTCACTTCAGACCTTTTGTGCGATAGAGTTTTGAAGCCGGCATTTAACCGTCCCCGACCTTTTCACACGGTATCGAATGTTCATCTGTATTACCGGATTACAAAAACATGGAGCATGACCGATGAATTAAAAGAAAAGGTTTATGGAAAATCCAACTCCCTTCCATCCGGGCATGCAACCAATATATTTGCCGTTGCGATTCTCCTCAGTTTTTACTTCAGACGATTCTGGCCGCTGTTTTATCTTATTGCGGTGCTTGTCGGTTATTCCAGGGTCTACCTGGGCGCTCATTTTCCTTTGGATGTATTGGCAGGAGGCGTCACGGGAACCTTAACCGGTCTGCTATTTATATGGGCCAGCCGTAATGTGATAAGAGCTTTCGAGCATAAATAGCGATGGATATATCAGTTATCATTCCTGCTTACAATGAAGAAGATCGGATCGTCCAAACATTAAGGCATACGCTTTCTTACTTAAGCAGACAGAATTATCAAAGCGAAGTGATCGTTATAAGCGACGGAAGTGATGACAACACCCGTGATGTTGTAAGGCATTTGGGTTATCGGGGAGAAAACGTATCGCTTAAAATCTTTGAATACCATCCAAATCGCGGAAAGGGATATGCCGTCCGCTTCGGCATGTTTAAAGGCTGCGGGACCATTCTTATGTTTATGGACGCGGACTATTCCGTGCCGATTGAAGATATGGAGAAGGGAAGACGGCTGATCAGAGACGGCTGCGACATAGCAATGGGATCCCGCGCAATAAGCGATTCAAAGGTTGTTCAGCACCAGAACATTTTACGTGAACTATCGGCCAAGCTTTATACCTCTGTTCAGAATCATCACCTGGGGATCGACTATAAGGATACGCAATGCGGATTTAAGTTTTTTAAAAAGGAGGTGGCACGGGAACTGTTTGGAAAACAGATGCTAAACAGCGTAATATTTGATCCTGAAATCCTCTGGCTTGCCCAACAGGCTGGGTACCGGGTGAAGGAGTTTCCGGTAACCTGGCGCCATGTGGAAAATTCGAGGATTCAGTATGATAGCATCAAAAAGTTTTTATTTGTTTTTCGGGAACTTTTCAGAATAAAAAAGCTTCACAGCATGTCAGATGTTGTTAATCGGCCCTGACATCCGGCCCGGCCGGGGGTGTCCACCTGAGCCCTCCTTTAAAACCGTATGCACGGTAAAGATAAAAAATTTTCCCCGGTTTTGCAGATCGTTTTTTTTGAAGAAATGGCAAGGTCCGAAACCCGATGATTTTGATCGGCGGCGCCACCTGATCAAATACCTGCTTCAGGGCGGTTTTATGGCTATCCGGCTCACCGGTCACTCCCACTGCGTCCCATCCCAACAATTCTTTATCTTTCCACCAGTAGTCATATACATTCGGTCGGTTCCATTTATTGATGGAGACTGTCCGGGGTTGACCTGGGGTGTAAAATGCAAGTTCGCTGGCCGTCTGATAGCGGAGGCCGAAAAGAAAGGTTTTTTCAGGGCTGGGCATTGTCTTTAACATCTCCCCCGCTTTTTCTCCCAGTTCCGGCCAGCCTGAAAGCTCTGTTGTGGTCCGATCCCATTTTTCAGGTATGGGAAAAATCGGCCATACCACCTGGATCAACACAAACGCGGTAATGACATATGAAGATCCAACTGCCCAGGGCCACACCCTTTGACCGACAGAGGATTTTGTTTTTCTGAAAATATTTTGTGAATTGCCAGCAAAAAGCGATGCCACCAATATGCATGCGGTCAGATACCCAGCCCCTGGCCAATTGCCGTATACACGGGTATGGAAGCTCAAAAGCGCAAACCCGGCAACCATCGGAAAGGATGTTAACAATAGATATAGATATATCCATTCTGTTTTTCTATATCTCTTTAAAAAAATATAGGTCCACGCCACGAGGATAAGGAGAAAGACAAGGGGGGATAAAAGAGCTGCTTGTGATGCCAGAAATTCAAAAAAACTGTTAAAATGTATTGAAAATGGGTCATTGGCGCCTCCGATATATGCCACATGCCGCAGTGAATTCCAGTTATTTATGGCGTTCCAGTAGATTACCGGAGAAAATAACAGTGTTCCTAAAACCAGACCGATATAGGGTCGAATACGGGTGAGTCTTTTTCGCTGGTTTTTTGATACCAGGCCAAAGAGAAAGGCCCCCGGCAGAAATATAACCATGGTATATTTGGATAGCATACCGAACCCGAACCATATGCCTGCCATCAACCACTGGGACCACCTGTCGTTTTCATAGGCGCGAGCCACATGGTAGCAGGCGCCACCCCATGCAGCGGCCTGAAGGCTATCCGGTGTCGCAAGGAGACCTCCCACGTTGAATGCCAGGATCGACTGAGCCAAAATGACGGTGTTAAAGGCGGCTTTTGGTCCGATCCACCTTCGTGCTATCATCAGCATATACGCGGTGACCACCACCATGGAGAGGACAGAAGGGAGCCGGACGCCGGTCTCGGTATGACCGAGAATAAAAGTGGAAAGCCGGATGATCCACCCTGTCATCGGGGCCTGATCGTGATATCCCCATGCCAAATGCCTACCCCACTGCCAATAGTTTGCCTCATCAGGCGCCAACACAAAAAGGCCGGAATAGACCAGTCGGAAAATAGTAAATATAGCTATGCAGGCCCACGCAGCTCCGATATAATCGCTTTCCCGTCTCAAAATCATGGTGATGAATTAGCGGCATGCCCTGTTAAAGTCAAGGAGAATCAGGGTGATTTTTTAGGTTATTCCTTATGTAACTGTCCATTTTTATTTAAAATTGAGGTTATCAGTCCCCTATTGACATCATTAAAGAATATAAATACGATGGCGGGCCAGACTAAAAAATTGTGAGCAGAAAACTATAAAAGCCCGAGAATTGTTTTTTGTAACTAATGATGAGAATCAACTCTATTCTTAATCGATATTTATTTTTTGAAATGATCCCCCCCTTTGCCATCAATCTGGCCTTTTTGAGCTTTATTTTCCTGATGACAAGGATTCTCCAGATCACCAATTTGATTGTCAACTACCGGGTCAACCTGTGGGATGTTCTCTGGATGCTTATCTACTCCCTGCCCTTTTTTCTTGAATTTATTATCCCCATGTCGGTAATGATGTCTGTTCTTCTAACCTTCCTTCGCCTTTCCGGAGATAATGAGATATTGGCACTAAAAGCTGGCGGCATCAGCATTTATGGCCTTCTTCCTCCTGTCCTGATCTTTTGTATGATGGGGTTATTTCTCACCGGTTTTATGGCAATTTACGGGTTGCCATGGGGGAGAATGTCCTTCAAAGAGCTATCATACCAAGTGGCTCGGTCAAATTTTGATGTTGTTCTGAAAAAACGGACGTTCAACACCTATTTTGAAGGGGTGACGCTATATGTCAGCGAAATTGACATAAAGAATAAGATACTCACGGATGTTTTTATTGAAGATCAGCGAACAAAAAATACAATGAGCACCGTAATTGCTCCCACGGGAAGGCTGTTAAATGATCCTGACAATATAGCTTTTCATTTAAGACTAAATAATGGGGTTATCAACAATGTCGAGATTGATACCAAATCGGTTAACTCAATTCACTTCGACACCTATGATATACGTTTGAATATGAAAAAAAGACTGACTTCTGCAAAAGATCGACCAAAGGATGAAGAGGAGATGAATCTGTCTGAGCTGAGAACATACATTAAAAATGATACCAAAAAGGATGGACAATACTATCTTACACTGATGGAATTTCACAAAAAATTCTCTCTTCCCTTTTCGTGTCTTGCGCTTGGATTGCTTGCTATCCCTTTGGGCATGCAGACGAGGAGTACAAAAAAATCTTTTGGTTTGATCATTGGCCTAATTATGTTTTTTCTATACTACATGATGTTATCGGCCGGCTGGGTGTTTGGAGAAGCAGGTATTTATCCGCCGATGATCGGAATGTGGGTACCCAATGTCGTCATGGGAAGCCTGGGGTTTTATCTGATCAGAAAAACAGCACATGAACGTCCCGTCCGAGTCGAATTGTTATTTCATTGGATGAGAAGGCTAAAATCCAAATTGATACGATGACATGTTTTGGGCTTTGCATGCAGCGGCCGTCCCGATCGATTTTTTGGCAAGATGGCAGGGAAGAATAACCATTCATTATGTCGATTGTTTTTAGATATCTTACCCGCGAGATTTTCAAAATCTTCGCTATTGTGTTGTTAATGGTCATCGGCATATATGTTTTTCTCGATTTTATTGAAAAGATTGATCACTTCATGGAGGCCGGGCTTCCATTTTCGAGAGCTTTCACATTTTTTCTTCTTAATATCCCCTTTATTGTCTCCCAGATAACCCCCATTGGCATTCTTTTGGCTGTTCTTATTGTTTTTGGACTGATGAACAAGAACAATGAGATCATCGCCTTAAAATGCGGAGGTATCAGCCTTTATTATCTTTTAAAGCCGGTGCTTGTCATCGGCATCCTATTGAGCATGCTTCTGTTTCTGATCTCTGATATTGTCGTGCCGATCACTTCAACAAAGGCCAACCGGATCTGGTTTGAGGAGGTTAAGAAAAAATTTTCCGTAACCTCCAAGGAGATGAATATTTGGATTAAAGAGAACCGTTCAATCGTTCATATCAATTATTATAATCCGGCGAACAAAAGCCTATTTGGCGTCACTGTCAATAATTTTGATAACAATTTCAGATTGATCAGAAGAGTTGATGCAAAAAAAGGGATTTACCGGGATGGCAAGTGGTATCTGTTTAATATTTTGGAACAGCATCTCAGTCCAAAAGGGGAAAACGATGTGGTCAGGTTCTATGATGAACGAATCGAAACACTTCAATTCATACCCGACGACTTAAAGCGGGTCATCAAAAAACCTGAGGAGATGAGTTTCAAAGAGCTTCAAAGATATGTTTCCAAAATCGAAGCGGAAGGGTACGATGCAGCGACGTATCGGGTGGATCTCCAAGCAAAAATTGCCCTGCCATTTGTCGGCCTCGTTATGAGTATTGTCGGGGTAGGAATCGCGATCAGAGGAAAAATCAAAGGAGGATTGCCGATCGGCATCGCCTATGGGCTGGGTCTTGCCTTTTTATATTGGGTATCATACAGCTTTTGCGTATCGCTCGGTTATGGGTCGGTTTTGCCTCCCTTTATCGCCGTATGGACGGCGAACTTTGTCTTTTTATGTTTTGGTTTTTTTTCTCTGTTGAATGCCGAATAGAAATCAGCCATATTTGCTTTAGAATTGATTTTGCGTTTGCCTCGGCATTTGGGAGATGATTCCGGTATGAAAAAGGATGAGACAAGCTTATCGCAGTGGAAACGTGCTTTTCAGGGCAATGTATTCGCGTTCGGCCTGGTCAGTTTTCTCACCGACCTTTCAACCGAGATGATCTATCCGCTTCTGCCGGTCTTTTTCAGCGGGCTTGTGCCGCCTGCTGCAGTAGCTGTTTATATCGGCCTGATGGAAGGTCTGGCGGAAAGCGCCGCCAGCCTGCTCAAGTTTTACGCCGGCCGTCTCAGCGACCGCTTCAACCGGCGCAAACCGCTGGCGCTGATAGGCTATGCGATTTCCAGCGCCGTTAGACCCTTTACCGGCGTTGCCATCGCCGGCTGGCACGTCGTGGCCTTTCGCCTGTTTGATCGTATCGGAAAAGGGATTCGCACCGCACCACGGGATGCCCTGCTCAGTGAATCGGTAACCGCAGATATTCGGGGACGGGCGTTCAGCTTTCATCGATTGATGGACCATGCCGGCGCGGTGACAGGGCCGTTGGTAGCGGCAGCCTTTTTATACCTGATGCTGGGGCACACCATGTTGTGGCACCATGGAAATAATGCGGCCGGCCCCAGGGAGATGGTTGCCCTACGCTGGTTGTTCGCCTTGGCGGCTCTGCCAGGTCTTGCTGCAACCATATCTTTGTGGAGACTGGTTCAGGAAAGGCCACGCTCTGCCGGAACACGTAATGTGCTCAAGAAGGACCAGCCTTACCGAAAGTCCAGACTTTCCCCAAGGTTTTTCTTTTTTCTGCTTGCGGTGGTGCTGTTTACGCTTGGCAACAGTTCCGATCTGTTTCTGATTTTCTACGCACAAACCCGATTCGGCCTGGGTCTCGGTTGGGTAATCAGTCTGTGGATCCTGCTGCATCTTTCAAAAATTGTTTTCAGCCTGCCCGGCGGCTGGCTTGCGGACCGGGTCGGCCGTAGAGTGACCATTATCGCCGGATGGTTCATTTACGCAACTGTTTACATTGCGATGCCTTTTGCGTTACATTTTTGGGTGATCTGCATGCTATTGTTTTTCTACGGCGTCTATTACGGGATGACGGAAGGGGCGGAACGCGCTCTGGTTGCGGATTTTGTACCGGTCAGGGATCGAGGAATGGCATACGGATGGTACCATGGCGCAGTCGGTTTCGCCACGTTGCCGGCGAGCCTGATGTTCGGTGTTTTTTGGGCCGGGTTCGGTCCCAAGCCGGCATTTTTCATCGGTGCCTTTCTGGCCGCATCGGCCGTTTTTCTGTTGTCCGTGAGTCTGGTATCGAGCAGAAAGAAGCTCAGCGCCTTTAATCGAGATGATTGAAGGCATCTCTGAAAGTGCACCCTTTCTAATTATCATCACGCACAATTTAGTGACCTCCCTGATATCAGTAGCCGGTCGCATGTCCTGTGCTCCCGGAAGTTCCATATAAAAGCGGAACGGTGTTTCTACGGG
>CAZSON010000052.1:0-14973 GCA_964608375.1 uncultured Desulfobacter sp.
CAACGACAAAAATCTCTTTTTCACTGGCGCAGGCAATACAGTGGGAAAAAGACGCCCCTTCTATAATAGACTTTGCAGCCCTGTCGAGATCGGCTGTTTCATCGACGACCACCGGCGGGTTCCCGGGTCCGCCCGCAATAACGCGTTTGCCGGTCTGGGTAGCAAATTCAACCACCCGATGCCCACCGGTAACCGCAATCATTTTGATGCCGGGATGTGTCATCAGCTTTTGTGCCGACTCGACCGACGGTTCTTCAATACTGCAAATTGAGTTCGGTGGCCCGCCGGCCCCAACGACCGCTTTGTTCAGATCCTTTATTACCCTTTGCGCCACACCCCGCGTTCTAGGATGGGGGTTATTCACCACTGTATTGCCTCCGGATAACATCATAATGGCATTATACAGAATCGTCGGAGAGCCGTTTGTTATCGGATTTATAGAAGCAATCACACCAAAAGGTATTCGTTCAATTATGGTTACCCCTTTATCTCCGGTATAGACCTCAGGGGAAAGATCCTCAATACCCGGGACCTGGCACGCGGATTGATTTTTTTTCACGTTGTCTTCAAGCTTGCCCAATCCGGTTTCCTCAAATTCCAGTCGGGCGTACGTTTCGGCATTGGAGACGCCGACTCCCCTCAGTTTTTGGATGATTTCCTGACGAACGGTTAACGGCAAGGACAACAGTTTTTTTTGTGCGAAGGAGGCGGCCTGGATACAATCTTCCATGTCCTGGAAAACACCATCCACTATTCCGCTCGGCCCCGGAGTTTTCCCTGAACAATCCAATTGTTTAGAGTTTTCCGGCTGCAAACTTTTGACGACCCGATCAACGATCTGTTCGATTTGTCCTTTACCAAGACGCATACCGATCTCCCTAAAGGTTCATTGCCCGGCACCTAACCCGGTTGATCTGTCTGATCGCCGGGCTGAAATGATTTGAAATATGCAGGAGCAGGATCGGATTTCTGCTTTTTTCCAAAATCAGCGCTTTCTTCTGTAAAAAATTCTTTCCCGGATTTTGCGGCATAGTCAAACCTGGAAAGATATTTCATGGCCCGCTGCTGATCTAAAAAGGTAATTTCATGAATCAGTGCACCAAGATATGTAATGACATGAGCAAAGGGATCTATAAAAGAGACCGACTCAAGGTCGATTAGGATATATTGATCTGAAAGCGCAATGACGGGGGATTTTGGCGTATCGCTGAGGCCTATGATTTTTACCCGATATTTTCTGGCATATTCCAGTAGATGAATCACTTTCATCGGATATCTTGGGAAAGTGATAACAAACATAACACTGGATCTGCCATTTCGCACAATTTCATCCATCAGTTTCCAGGATAACGATGTATCGAGGAAGACATTTTCATGAATTTTAGCCAGAAGATATCCGAAATAAAAAGCCAATGTAGTCGATGCCCGATACCCGACCACATAGACCTGTTCCGCATTAAATATGACTCTGGCGACACTTTTCAGATCTTTTTCCGAGATCGAACTTTGCAAATTTTCAAGGTTTCGTATGGCATTTTGACAATATTGATCGAGGGTATTCATATGGTCTGGCCGCCGGCTGGCCTTTACAAGTCTGTCAACCGCCGTCAATTCGATATGGAGGAGGCCCTTCATGTACTGAACAAACTCCTGATATCCTGAAAACCCGAGATCATTTGTAAACCGGATAATGGTCGGTTCACTGACCCGGCATTCCAGTGCAACCTCTCTGGCGGTCATCAGAAAAAGCTTTTTATAATCATTAATAATGTAATCCGCCACCCGTTTCTTTTTTGGAGAAAGATTGGGGTAGACCCGGATGACTTTATCAAATAAATCTTTTTTCGCTGAACTCATCATCAAAAGAATTTTCCGGTTTTATCTGCCATCCAGCGCCAGTAAAGAACTTTCAGCTACCTCTTTAGCCGCTTGAATGTTGGAGGTGGTTCCGGCCAAATAAACCCGGCCGGTGGCACCAAACACGGTGAGGTGGATCAACTTGATATCGGCATTTTTTTCAGCTTCATTGGCCGCATACCCGGCATACCCGGCCGGAACACACTCTAAAATATAAAGCGTTTCATCTGATAAGATCATACTGGCATCCCGAAAGCGGTTGACTATCTGACTCATATAGGGCTCTATTCTTTCTATGGTTTCGGCCGCCAATATTTTTGGTTTTAGTCTGTCGTTTTCCTTTAGCCCCAAATAATCCAGTGCCACTTCACCTGCCATATGAACGTCAGCCGGGGAATCCGCATGCACTTCCAACATGCCAAAGACCCTTTCCACGACCATGGCGCCGGGCCGCACATTCGCTTTTTTCATGAGCACATCGGTAAGTGAATTGATCTCGATGCCCGGTGCAATTTCTAAAAATAAAGCGGCCTGGCCGGCCACCGGATAATACCCCCGGGCAGTTGTGCTGATGTAGCCGACAAACTGTTTTTGCAATTCATCCATATAAGAAAAAGCCCTGAGCTCAACCATAATTTATCATCTTTTCAAATACTTTTCAGCCATTCCCTTTTGTTGGGGCAGATTGCGGTAACTGTTGTACAGGCCGCGTTTCCTTTACACTCACATTCGTGGTCGCCGCCTCGGTGAAACCGGGAATAGCAGAAGTCATTTATCGGTATAGAAACTCCGCAATCCATGATTAATTCTGATATAAGCTGGCCGATTATAGGGGCCAGTCCAAAACCGTGCCCGCTAAACCCGGTCGCAAGTACAAAGCCGGGAACTTCATCGACCAGGCCAAGAACCGGTATTCCATCGGACATCTGGGCGATGAGTCCGGACCATGTGCGAATAACATGGAAATCCTTAAGAATGGGAAAAAAGTCAATCACCATCCGGGAAATGGCGGGGCCGATAAAGTGAAAGAGCGGTTTTCCCCCCTGATGGATGAAGGTTTCAGTTCCGGCAAAACCTCCCCAGAAAAAGGGGCCATGAACCGTTTGCCGGCCGTAAAAGAGGCCTTTGGCATGCCCCACCATCTGCTTAAAGAGCGGGGAGAAAGGATCGGTGATCAGGGCTTCTGAAAAAACCGGTTTCATCGGAAGATCGATTCCGACCATGTTGGCAATTTTCCGGCCGGCTATCCCTGCGGCATTGACCACCAGATCGGTCTCAAAAACCGCCTTATCGGTGATGACGGCGGTGACTTTCCCCTTTTTCAATCGGATGCCGGTTACCTCTTCCTGGGTGTGGTACGATGCCCCAAGACTTTTTGCTCTTTTAAAAAACCCATAAGTAACAAGGAAAGGGTTCACGTGACCATCGGTCGGACAAAAGCTGGCGCCGATTACCTTTTCGCCAACAAACGGGTTAATCTCCAGAACCTGTTTGCGATCAAGCATCTCCAGATCAAGCCCAACTGATTTCTGATTTTCCACGGAGGTGCGCATGGTCTCCAATTCTTCTTCACTGGTACATAAGCGAAGGTTTCCTCCCCTGACATACTCAACGTCCATGCCCAATTCCTCATGGAGATGGCCATATAGACGAATGCTTTCCATAGCCATAGGCATCTCTTTGAGATTCCGAGCCGACTGGCGGACACCCCCGCCATTGGCGCCCGAGGCTTCCCCGCCGATGTCCGATTTTTCGATAACTACCGGTTTTAATCCTTCTTTAGCCAAGTTATAGGCGATGGCGTTCCCCACAACGCCTCCGCCGATAATAACCGCGTCCGCTTTATTGGACATCTGTTCTCCTGTTACACATTATCCGGTCGAAAAGGCCGAAAGAGAGATCGGTCGGACCGGTGCCCGCCCTGTGGTCGGTTCAATCTCTGCCTGGTTGATACCAAGCTCGGTGGCCAGAATCTGCGTCACCAGACGCTGGCATGTCTGTCCCTGACAAAGCCCCATTCCTGCCCGGGTGATACGTTTAATGCCATTTAGACTCTTCATCCCGTTTTTAATCGCATCTCTGATCTCTCCCTTGGTAATCTCCTCACACCGGCAAATCACCAGGTCGTCATCGGCCGGTTCACTTTCTTTTTTCACCGCTTCAGGTGATTCTTCCGCCCTCGCCCCTTTGATTCGCCTGATGACCTGGTCGACGACGTTTTTTAATTCTTCATCTGATATCCGCCCGCTGGCAGGGACCGCTGTCGCCGCTTTTACCGGTTCGGCGGTCACTTTTAAAGCATCATCCTTTTGATCGTCGGCAAAACGAATCCGGATGTCATTTTCTTTAATTAAATCTAGGGCGGCTGCCGAAATTCTTGCCCCCTGGGGTATCACGATCTCTTTTTTGTCCGAATCTATAGCCTTCCGGATATCCTCGATAAATATAAAAACAGGTGCCACTTATCTCTCCTGATTTTTTAGGATGTTTTTTTCGGTTTCCGCTTCCGACCTGATGGTTTCTTCTTATCCGCCGGCTTTTCCTCCGCCGGCCTTTTGGGAATAATAGACTCAATATCATCACTCGGCCTGGGGATCACATGTGTCGATATGAGTTCACCCACCTTCCCGCATGCGGCCGAGCCTGCATCAACAGCCGCTTTAACCGCGCCTACATCCCCGGAAATCATGACAGATACCAGCCCGCCTCTGACTTTCTGTCGGCCCAAAAGTTTGACGTTGGCCGCTTTAACCATTGCGTCTGCAGCCTCAATGGCAGCCACCAGTCCTCTTGTTTCAATCAACCCCAAAGCCTGTTGCATCGGTTACATCCTCCAATCACTGTTTTCTCCCCTTCAGACCGGTCAGGGTATCGACCACTTTTTTTGCCGCTGCCTGAATTTCAGATTCGCTGCCTGCCATATAGACCCGCCCGGCAGCGCCGAAGAATCGGATATCGACCAGCCGGATATTGCAGTGTTTTTCCGCTTCATTGGCTGCGATGGAAGAATAAGCTGCCGGTGTGACTTCCAGGAGGTAAACATCATCACCGCCTAAAATGAGCATTCCACTGCTGTTGCGATTGATAATCACCGCCTGATACGGATCAACCTTGTTGATGACGCTGGTTGTTAAAATAGCCGGCGCCAATCGATCTTCTACTTTTAAATCGAGTTCATCCAAAATCATCTGACCGGCGTGAAGCACTTCTTCCTGCTCAAAGGAATGGATTTCCAGCATCCCGTAACGACGCTCAACAATCATCTCACCCGGGAGAGAACCTGTAATTTTTAGGGCGATATCGGTTAAGCGATTGATTTCAATGCCGGGAACCACCTCCACAAATAAAGAGGCCATACCTTCCACGGAGAGGAAACCGCGGCAGCGGGATGCAAATAAAGATGCAAACTGCGGTTGCATTCGATCCACATGACAAAAGGCCCTCAATTCAGCCATAAATAATTCTCCCTGATCTGAAATTTAATTAACTCGTAAAAAGACCGATCGCATGATTGATCAGGTCTTAACAATCTTGATTGAATACTCCTTTGCCAGATCTTTTGCCAGGGGCGTTACGATGCCGCCAGGAGAAAGCAAAAGAGTATGGTTCTTTTGATCAACAGCTGCATGAATATCTTTTGCATTTATAAATTTCGTGGCTGAAACAGCCGCTTCGGTCAGCAGTGCTTCACCTCCGACGTCCCCGGTGTTTTTCTCTTCATCCATCATATGCCGAAGCATTTCGTTCAATTGCTCGGTTTCACAGAAAACCAGCCCGAAACTTTGCAGTTTCTCCAAAATGGCGTCGATTTCCTCTTGAAGCCGCTCATTGACCAGAATGTCGCAGACCATGAAGCTGTCCCGGGTCGCCAAAATTCTTTTGCCCTGCAAAAGAGCAGAAAGAACAATGCTCGATTCCGGATCATCACATATCAGATGCGCTACTTTTGCAGCCACCCTGAGGCAAAAGGTGGGAAGAACCAGTAGATCAGCCCTTTCCAAAACCTTATTCAACCCATCTGTTTTTACATTATCAAGGATACACCGGGTCCCTGCTTTTTCCCTGACATCACTGCCACAGACCCAGGCCCTGGCGGACTCACCGGTGTATATTCCACACTTACCGGCGTATTCTTCTATCAGCTGGACCTGCTTCAGTGCCGCCTCCAATTTGCGCACGCCGGCATGGAAGATACAGAATATATAAGAACCGGTCGATTCGGTTGAGACCGGTTTTTTTTCCTTTTTTACGGCCGGTTCCATCTCTTTAAGAACGTTCAGGACAAATCTTCTGATCTCTTCTTTTGTTAGATCGGCCATTTTCCAGCCCCAGTCTGATGTCCATCTGTTGTAAGGCATGAAAGAGCAATACCAAAGGGTGTAATGAATTGCGGCGCCTTCGGCCGAAAGGTCTCGATATGCAGATTTTTAGAAACAATGTCAGACAGTCCATCGAGCGCACAGGTGCCACCTGCCAGATAAATTGTTTTGATTCCGGTAAAATTTTTCAAAAACGATTCAACAATGCTCGATATTTTTTCGATGACCGGTTGAACGATCGGAAGTATTTTTTGCGCATTTTCCTTTTTCAACTTGATCTGATCGGCCTCCTCATAACTGATGTTCAGACGTCCGGCCAAAACCAGCGACAGGTGCTCTCCCCCGGTCGCTTCGTCATTGGTATAAATGACCTCCCCATCCTTTATGACCGCTACCCCGGTGGTGCCTCCGCCCACATCGACGATGGCCCCATCCCTTATATTGAGTGCCAGTCGTGCGGCTGACGGTTCATCCAGTATGCTCAGGACCTCAAGGTCAACACTTTCCAGTATGTATTTTGTGGTGTTGATATTGGCGGTCTCGGTCTGCGGCGGAAATGAGGTGGCTCCTTTGTTTATCTTAAGGGGGCTGCAGTTTCTGATCTCGTCCATCAACTCCCGGACAATATCTAAGGCGCGGATATAATCGACAATCAGTCCGCTTTTCACTACTTCGGCCCTTCGCAGGTTTGCCGCACGCGGCGACCCCTTATCATCGATCACAATAACGATGGTTTTGTAAGTACCGAGATCAACACCCGCGTACAGATTTTCCGTTCCCGAAAAATCCCACCGTTCGGGTTGATTCAGCATCCAGTCAATTTTTTCAACCGTTTCCATCATGCCAGTCTTGAAAAAAGCTCCTTGCTAGGGGAAGGAATAACCACATGGCTCTGTATCATCCCTTCTTCTGCCACTTCAGCGACACCGGCATCGACAGCCGCATTAACCGAGCCGACATCGCCGGTCAACGTAACATACGATTTTCCGGCCAGACCGGTGGCACATCGAATCTCAATCAGTTCAACATCTCCTGCTTTTGCCGCGGCATCGGCTGCAACAATGCATGAAACAGTGGAAAATGTTTCGATGATACCCAGCGCATTGATCGAAGGCATCGGAGTGACGCAGCTTAAAGCCGGAAAGACCGTTGGGTGCACATTTGCAATGACAAACGTCCCTACCAGAAACTCCCTGGCTATTTCACTTCCGATATCAATTGAATTTTCGACCGAACTCACATCGCCTGAAATCATCGCCAGATATCTGCCCGGGCATGCGCTGCGGGCCATCAAAATCTCCACGGCCGCTGCCTTGATCATTTCATCGGCGCACTCAATCCCTTTAGCAACACTGTTTGTTTCGATTAGCCCGATCGCTTTATAATCCATGCGCCACACCTTGAAGATCTTTAAAAAATAATGTTTTTGATCGGTTTGGGTAAAAAGCCATGTTTTGCAAAACTCTCACCTTCTACTGACGAATGACAACATCGGTTCCCACCGATTCCACTGCTCCGGAGATGCTGGCGTGAACCCTGGCGCCCAATGCCCCATCCGGAATCTCTCCGATAAGATCTCCCTTTTTAACACGGTCTCCGGTTTTAACAACCGCTATGGCCGGTGCTCCAATGTGCTGCTTTAATGGAATTGCGGCTTTTGAAATCTCTATTTTCCCTGCAAAAAATTCCGGATGCCGGTCATACCGGCTCACCTGCAAACGCTCCATAAGCCTTTTGGTCGGAACCTTGCGAACATCCCTGAAAGCCGAAGGTTGGTAGTCGATCTTTTTAGAAGATCTATCTACCCCTTTTCCGATCATTTCTCTTTTGATCTGCGCATTGACCTCTCTTGGAGAAATCATCATCGGACATGCAAACTTTTCACAGATGCCGCATTCTGAACAGATTAGCGCATCTGTTAACAACGCCTCGGAGACAAGATGGGACCCGACCCCCAGTTGTCGCATGATTTTATGGGATTCAAGGGAATGCCCCAGCAGTGTCCTGGGGCATAGATCGGTGCACCGCGAACACTGGCAACAAAACAGACGGGTAATCTGTCTGACTCTTTCCGGGTCATCTGTTTTACCGGCAACGATATTATGATCGGCAGGCAGAACAATTATGCCGCTGGTGGTCTTGTCCACCGACCTGGAAAGATCGGTAACAACCTGTCCCATCATCGGCCCACCGATAATCACTTTGAAATCAGTTATGGTTGCACCGCCGGCAAGATTTATCACTTCACCCACAGAAATACCGATCGGCACCTTCATCACCAGGTTTTTTTGCACCTCTCCGGCCACGGTCAGATATCTATCGGTAACCGGTTTATCGGTTTTCACCGCTAGGGCAATGTTGAGAAGAGATTCAACATTATTTACCACCACCCCCACCTGAAGCGGGAAGCCACCCTCAGGCACCACCCGATTCGTCACCTCATAGACCAACACCATTTCGTCGCCTGCCGGATAAAAATCGGTCAATCCAAAAATATCGATATTCTCTATACTCTGCTTTGAAATCGTTTTTTTCAGTGCGTCTACGGCTTCAAAATGTTTCTCTTTGAGACAGAGCGTTCCACGCCGGGCCCCGGTGCTCTGCATCACCATGGAAAGACCGGTGAGAATATCCGCGGATTGGCTTTCCATCAAAAAGATGTCGCTCGTCAGGAGCGGTTCACAGGATGCCCCGTTGCCGAGCACCCGTTCAACATCCGCCTCGAGTTTGACATGGGTGGGAAAACCGGCGCCACCAGCCCCTACGACACCGGCAGCACGGACTTTTTCTACAAGCTCCTGTTTCATCATTTATTCGCCGGTATCCGGCTTTTCCGGGATCTCAAGGTTATCGACAATCCCGATCACCACGGCATCCACAGGAATCAGTGTCTCTTTGTTAAATGCCTGCATGGCCGGTGCGCCCTGAGTGACAATTACCATCTCTCCCATTCCCGCCCCAATCTCATCAGCCGCAATCATCATTTCACCGCACGGGGCTAAATCTTTCCCCAGGGGCTGAACAAAGAGAAGCCTTAACGCATGAATCTTGTCATTTTTTTTGGTCGACCATACATCTCCGACAATTTTACCAAGTATCATATGTCATACCCCCCTGGAATCGTTGTTGTTCATCGACACCACCGGCCTCACTATCGGCTCTGTTGTGATCCGCAACATAACGCTCCCCCCGGATTTTCAGCTTAAATCTTCTTCTGCGCCGATGGCATCCAGGGCGGCTTTCACAGCTGCGATCTCACCAAAGATACCGATCATCGTCAGATGTTGCGGACAGCTTCCTTTGAGATCAAAAACCTGAACATTGGCAGCTTTCTCCGCAATATCAGATGCGTAGATCATATCTACCAATCTCCCCTGCACCAATCCCACGGCGCTGAAGTCGATCATTTCAACGGTTTTTCGGCCGGATGTACTCATCCGGGTCATCAGGATACCGATAACACCGGGTCCGGGATGGGTTATAAACTGAATGTTTAGTGCCATATCGCTTAAAGCCTCACAGCCTACAGAACGCAAATCTTCCCTGAAAAAGCCTGAAAGGCCCTCTCACAATCGAGATTTAACGCAATGTGAAACGTTTACCCTTCCACTTTTGGAATGGTGAACTCAACATCTCCGTGCGGTCTTGGGATGACATGGACTGAAATAAGTTCGCCCACCCTTCCGGCCGCTGCACCACCGGCATCAGTTGCCGCTTTGACCGCGCCAACATCCCCGCGCACGAAAACCGTCACAAGACCTCCTCCAACAAATTCTCTTCCCACAAATCTCACCTTCGCGGCTTTGACCATGGCATCCGCGGCTTCAATGGCGCCTACCAGTCCGCGGGTCTCTACCATTCCCAATGCTTGTTCGTTCATGTTTCATTTCCTCCTGGTTTGAATTATCGTTTTAATTTAAACGCTCTGGTTCTCATACTCCAATCCTTCGGCACCTCAATGGTGACCAAAGCCGTACTATCCATTTTATCTGTCTTCCTGACTCTGATGACTTTTGCATCGCCGAGTTCCTGCCCCGCACGATCCAATGCGATAACCATTGCCTCTTTTTCCGGTAGTGGCAAAAATTCGTACGGCATTGTCACCCTGGCAACACCCTCTGTCGAACTTTCATCTACCAGGAAAATAGCCTGTCCCGGACAGATAGGTAAGCAGGATTGACATCCGATACATTTGTCTTCCAGCAGATGGGGAAGATTGGTGATGTCTTCACCGATCTGGATAGCCCCTTCAGGGCAGCTCGCTTCACAGGGGTTGCAGGGAATATCCTGGATGCATTCAATCACCGCCACCGGCCCCTTTCGCCGTCTCCCCTCCGAAGGGATACCGGGACCGTTATCGAGCTCTTCATCTGACAGATACCCTGTTTCCGACATCCCTTTGGGCATGAAACTATCCTTTCATTACCGCATTTAGATATTCTTTTGCGACTCTTCGCGCCTCGCCGTGGGAACCGCTTCTCAGTCCCACCATGCTGTTGAGCTGCCGGTCACGTTGTTCAGTAAAGGACGCGTCGTCTATGTAGCCCAGGCTGTGTGCAATCGCCAATCCTGCTATCCGACCTTCAATGATGGCGGTGCTGGCCTCCTCAATACCGGAGGCATCGCCGGCCACATAAATACCCGGCATAGATGTTTCCTGGCTCAGGTCATGCACAGGGATCCTTCCGCCCAGAGAGGGAACCGGAGCCATTTTGCAGCCAAGCATAGCCAGGAGCTGCGTCATCGGGTTGAGACCGACTGCAATACAGACCGTATCGAGTTCAAATGTTTTTTCGGTTCCTGCAATCGGCTTCCATTCATTATCGACCTGACTGATTGTCGCCTGTTCGACCCATTTCTCGCCGGCCGCCTCTGTCACGGTATGGGACATGAAAAACGGGACCCCATATCGGGCCACTTTTGCCGCATGAACCTCATATCCGCCGATTCGGGGAGCAGCATCTATAATCGCGGAAACCCGGCAACCGGCCTGAAGCATCTGATAAGCCACCACCAGGCCGACATTTCCCGAACCGACCATGAGCAGATTCTCGCCCGGTTTTATTCCATGAATGTTGGCAATGGTCTGGGCTGCTCCGGCGCCGATGATGCCCGGCAGTGTCCAGCCCGGAAACGGAATCATGTTTTCAGACGCACCGCTGGCTATCAAAATCTTTTCCGCCCTTACCTGCTCAATCCGGTCCCCTATCAGGACATTCATAGCCCGGTTCTCATATATTCCCATTACCACGGAGCTCAAAGAGACCTCTACCCCCAGCTTTTCAGCCTCTTCCAAAAAACCATTTCCGATATTAAAACCCCGTTCCTTGGCATGGTGTTCCTTTGATCCGAAAAATTTATGGATCTGTTTGAAAAGCTGCCCGCCAGGCCGGTCATTTTCATCAAAAACCAACACCTCAACACCGTTTCTGGCCGCCTCCACGGCAGCCGCCAAACCCGCAGGACCGGCACCGACACTTATCATTTCACATCTTCGCACGATTTATTTCCTTGAGAGGTCCGGGCCAACGCCAACCTGTGTCTGGATCACCGACCCCTCCTTTAACGGCTCCACACAGGTCCTCACATTCGGCGTGCCATCGACAACCATGATACAATCGGTGCAGCGACCGATGGCGCAGAAAATGCCCCTAGGTTCATTTCGTTTCTGCGTGTAACGATGAATCTTCACACCGTTGCTTTTAAGGGCAACGGCAATCGGCTCTCCTTCAAAGCCTTCCATCGCCCTATCATCAAACAGAAAGGAAACTTTCCGTCCTTTTTCAAACGTTCCCAATATCGGGTGATTTTCTATCCGCATTAAAAAAACCCAAACGGTTCGGTAAATGTGTAATTTGTTCCAGCCAGAGGCACCCCTGTCATGGCGCAGGCTTCAAGAGTCAGAGAACGCAGGTCTTCCCGCTCCATATTCGCCAGGTCGGTTTTTCCGGCGGATTTTGCCAGGATAACCGCTTCATAGGTCATCCCCTTGATATAGTTGGCTACCCGCCGGGCAGCGCCATCGATATCGAGACGTTTTCGCAGCTCCGGGTCCTGGGTTCCGATGCCGAATGCGCACTTTCCCTCATGACATCGAAGACAGACCACACAACCCATCGCAATCATCGCCCCTGTTCCGATAGCCACTGCATTCGCTCCCATGGCCAGCGCTTTTGCAACGTCTGAGCCGTCTTTTATTCCGCCTGAAACAATCAGACTGACCTCGTCCTTTACCCCCATCTCTTCCAGCGCCCGAACTCCCTGGACTATAGCAGGAAGCGTGGGAATACCAAGGTGAGTCGAGGCGACCACCGGAGCAGCGCCGGTGCCTGCTTCCGCGCCATCGATGACGATCCCATCTACGCCGGTTTTAACGGCGATTTTGACGTCTTCTCTGACACGGCCTGCAGCGATCTTAACGAATATAGGAATCTCATAGTCGGTGACATCTCTGAGTTCCTCGACCTTGAGCACCATATCGTCTGCGCCGAAGATATCCCCGTGTCTCGGGTGGCTGTGAAGATCGATCCCTTCAGGAAGTTGCCTGAATTCGGCAATCTCCTTGGTGATTTTGGCTCCCATCAGATGGCCGGCAAGCCCGGGTTTTGCACCGATACCGGTTATCAGTTCCAGGGCATCGGCGGCTTCAACGTTTCGCAAAGAAAATCCCATTCGGCTGGGCGTTATTTGAACGACCTGTTTATAAGAGTTCTCACTCTCTCCGGGCAGCAAGCCACCCTCCCCATTATTAATTGAAGTTCCGACAATCTGAGTCGCCTTGGCCATGGCGGTTTTAGCTTCCTTGCTCAAGGCGCCGTAAGACATCCCTGATATCAAAATGGGTGTTTCAACAACCAGCGGTTTTTTTGCGAATCTTGCACCGAGAACGGTCTGGGTTTTACAATCCTCACGATAGGTATCGATCGACAGACGCGATAGCTGGGAAGGGAGAATTAAAAGATCGTCAAAGGTAGGATATTTTTTTGTAGACCCGCAGCCGCGGATTCGATGCTTACCGGTCTCAGCTTTATACTTGACCTCTGCGATTGTCTCCGGATTCCAGACACCCCTTTGGACATCCTTTGCTCTTGGTTTCTTCTCTTTTTCCGTCATGATTGCGCCCCTGTTTGCTGATGGGTCGGTTTAAACAAAAAATACTCATGTCGCCCATAAACTTTCGGAACGATGCTTCGAAAATCATCTACCGCCTGCTCAATGTCGTATTTTTTAAAAAGGGTTTCTACCTCTTTCTTCTCCTTGTCCTCGATCGGTACTACCATGACATTGCCTCCGAGTTTATCTTCGACTTCCGGATCGAGAACATGGATAATTCCTCTGTACATCGATTCGCCGATCCCCCGTCCAACCGTGCCCAAAATGATGATACGTCCCCCAAGGGTCATTTTACCACTCCACAAGCCGGCATCGCCGCAGATGATCAGGTTGCCGCCCTTCATCCCCCAACCTGCCCTGCTCCCGCTGTGCCCTTTCACTAAAATGGTGCCGCCTACCATGGAGGGCCCGCAATTGCTGCCGGTGTTCATCTCCACGATGAGCTCTCCGGCGCCCATGTTGTCTCCCGTATACCAACCGGTATTGCCTTTGATGATAGCTGTCGGGCCCTGCAAAAATCCGCCGGTATAAAACCCGGTGCTCCCCTTGACCGTAACCGTCCCTTTTCCTTTCAGGGCTGTGGCAAAGTTATGAACAGAATGGGGGTTTTCGACCACAATTTCATCATCTTGCAGGATCAACTCCTTCAGCTTTTGGTTCACATCCCGCGTGCTCATCCCTTTTATATCTAAACGGACCATACCTTCACTCCTCCCGGCTCCATCTCGGTGGCATAGACATCGGAAACGATCGGGGTTAAAGCGATCTGTTCCGACCCGAAGAGGACAGTGCCGTCCTCTTTTTCATAAACCACAACCGGCTTGAACGCCAAACGATCCCGAAATGCCCCTACCTGGTCGGTCGTCGCCACCAGAATCGTAAAAATCCCATCAAAGGCATCCAGCGCCAGATGAATCGCCCCCTCCAGGTCATATCCGTTCTCCTTCATCTCGTATGCGATGAAGTGGACGGCCACCTCCGTGTCATTGGCGGTCTTGAAACGGACTCCCTTGTTTTCAAGACGCCTTCTCATGTTGAAGTAATTGGTGAATTGACCATTGTGAACAAGGGCGAGCTCCGGATAAAGATATGACACATATGGATGAGAAAAATTGACGTTCTCCACGCTTTCTGTGGCGAGCCTCACATGACCGATGCCATGGGTACACCTGGCGACCTGGATTTTGTGAGCCCTTTGAAGGTCCTCGGCTGATCCTTGATCCTTATATACTTTGAGATGTTGGCCGATGGAATGGACACAAAGCTCGGGATCAGAGTCGATATCCCAATGCAGCTGACCGACCCGGTTCGGGTCCATGTCGATGGCCCCTTCAAAAAATGTATAAATCCCGGCACCGGGATAGCTTCTTGAACTCGTGACCCTGCCATAGGCCTCAATGATGTCAAGGAGCCTTTTTTCATGGATCGCGCTGGTCATTGAGGCCCTGAGCTGAACATTATTAACCTTTTCATAAATCGCCACCCCGGTCGCATCTTTGCCACGGTGTACCAGCTCCTTGAGCATATTGATCAGGTCGGTTCCAGACCCTTCGTTGTTCCGGGTAATCAACCCTGCTATTCCGCACATGGCATCTTTCTCCTGAAAAGTTAAAAAATTATTCGTCGGCTACAACTGGGTGGCATATTCGTTAAATTCCCAGTCTGTAACATGCTTGCGAAACCG
>CAZSON010000053.1:0-14501 GCA_964608375.1 uncultured Desulfobacter sp.
TGAGCAATAACTTAAAGCTTGATCCTTAAAAATTGCCATTCTATCCATTTCACTTTCAGCGGAGGTAAAATCATGAAGGTACGGAAAGCGGCGTTTGCCGGAAGCTGGTATCCGGACCGTGCTGCGGCATGCGAAAAAGAGATTAAACAATTTCTTAAAAAATCAGATTTTCAAAAAATTTCACTTAACAATATCATCGGCGGAATTGTCCCACATGCCGGATGGTATTTTTCAGGAGCCATTGCCTGCAATGTCATCCGGCTCCTGCATGCAAAAAACGACCCGGATATCATTGTGGTGTTAGGAATGCATCTTCACAGCGATTCTCCTGTTTATATGGTAGCAGATGACGTGTGGGAAACCCCTTTCGGAAGTGTTGAAATTGAAAAAGAGTTAGCCGGTGAGATTACAAAGCAACTTTCATCTCATATCGAACCCCTGGATAATTTTATACAGGACAACACCATCGAACTTCAGCTCCCCTTTATTAAGTATTTCTTCCCGGATGCCAAAATCCTTCCGATCGGTGTGCCGCCTTTAAAGCGTTCCTTTGAAATTGGGAACGCTTTGGCTGAAATCGCGGCAGGTCTGGATCAAACGGTTAAGGTTATCGGCTCTACAGACCTTACGCACTATGGTTCCAATTATGGATTTACGCCCAAAGGGACCGGGCACTCCGCGGTGGATTGGGTAAAAAATGAAAATGATCGACGTGTTATCAATGCCATGCTATCCATGGATGCTGATTTGGTAATTAGTGAAGCAAAAGAGCACCAAAATGCATGCTGTGCGGGTGCAGCCGCCATTGCCATTTTAGCTGCAAAGGGCTTCGGTGCTACAAAAGCCGAATCTATAGCTTATTCCAGCAGTTATGATATCAATCCCGATCGCAGTTTTGTCGGATATGCGGGCATTGTATTTGGTAATGCCGCTGCATAATCGCTCACGTTGCACCTAAAAGGAGGACAGCAAATGCAACACAAAACATTTTCCGATATAATTGATCTCGCCATCAAGAGGGAGGAAGAAGCGTACGCCTTTTATATCGATCTTTATGACAAATTCGACGAAAAGAGTGTCAAAGACACGCTAAAATGGCTCGCTGACGAAGAAAAGAAGCATAAAGCATTTTTAATAAAATATCGAACTGGTCAATTGAAATCGGATGCGATGAAACCCAGCGATACGATTGACTATTCTATTGCAGACAGCCTACAAGATCCGGATATCCAGGCAGGGATGAAAAACGAACATGTCTACCTGATCGCAGCAAATAGGGAATTGAAATCATATAAATTTTATACCGATCTGGCCATGCTGCATCCGGAGGGCAGCACCAAGGATATCCTGCTAAAAATGGCCAATGAAGAGTTACGTCACAAAGAGAAAATGGAGTACTTATATACCAACACAGCATTTCCTCAGACTGCGGGCGGTTGAGAGAGCCTGAGTTTAGCCTGAAGATTGTCCGAATTCAGTATCGCCTGCTATACGGCGTTATTGTGGAGATTAAATCTTTATTTTCATTTAATTGTTTCACGTGAAACATCACTTTCCAACACAAAATCTGCTAAATATTTCATCGAGTATATCATCGCGTGTTGTCGCGCCCGTTATTTCGCCAAGAGCATCAATAGCATCTTTTATGTCGATCACGATAAGCTCGGGCGGCCTTGCGGTCCGAACGCCCTCTGCAACTGCCAATGTTGACCGAAGGCATCGATCAAGGGCAATTTTATGTCTTAAATTCGGCACAATGCCGTTTCCCGCATCAGGTAGCTTGCCGCCGACACACATCTCGAGGATGAGCGCCTTTAATGCCTCAATCCCTTTGCGATAAAGCGCCGATACATTCACCCTCGGCGGATCGCCCCATGAACCAGGACACTCAAAATTAAAGTTTTTATCCACAAGATCCGACTTGTTTATAACCAGTATGAAGGCCTTTTCTCTTAACTGTCGGTATATTATTTTATCCTCTTTCAGCAATGAACTGCTCGCGTCCACCATAAAAAGGATTAGATCCGCCTGATCCATATATTCCCGGGCTTTTTGTACTCCAATAATTTCCACCGGATCTTTTGTCTCCTGGATTCCAGCGGTATCGGTAATAATAAGCGGAATTCCCTCTATATGGAGGTGCTCTTCGATGAAATCCCTGGTTGTTCCCGGAACCGACGTAACAATGGCACGGTCCTTTTGAACAAGACAGTTCATTAGGCTGGATTTGCCAACATTGGGCCTGCCCACGATAACCAGCTTCAGGCCATCTCTGATCACATGCGAATCATCATACTGATCGATTAGCTTTTTTAAAACGTCTATTGCCTGGGACTGAATGAACTCATAGGCAGATTCGGCATCCATGATTTCTTCGGCTTCTTCCGGAAAATCTATGGCGGCCTCGATTGACGCTAAAACATGCACTAAAGATTTTCGAATTGATTCAACCTTTTTCCCGAGTTCGCCCACTATCAGCGAGGTCGCTATTTTAAGCGCTGCCTCTGTCTTGGCATTAATGATGTCAACAACAGATTCAGCCTGTATTAAGTCAATCCGTCCGTTTAAAAATGCCCTTTTTGTAAATTCGCCTGGATCAGCAAGTCTCGCCCCTTTACTCAAAACAGCCGACAGGACGGCGCCCATCACCACACGGCCGGAATGTGTATGGATTTCAACGATATCTTCCCTGGTGTATGAATAAGGAGCTTTCATAACAGTTAGGAGAACTTCATCGAGAATTTGTCCGGTTTTAGGCTGAAAAATAAATCCATGATAGAAATGATGGGATTTGAACCCGTCTTTTGAACCTGATTGTTTACCTTCGGTATTTTCAGGCGGAACATTGGAAGCAAGGCGGGACCGCTGAAAAAGAGATGCAGCGATCGAGACGGAATTGTTGCCGGAAATTCGAATAATTCCGATACCACCGCTTCCAACCGGAGTCGCAATGGCCGCAATAGTCGAATTGGTCATTGGGGATTTGATTGTTTTTCTTTAGGTAAAGAATTCTTCTTTGGAAAAATTAAAAGCTTTTTGATAAATCCATCACCCTTGCTCAAGGTTCGCACACCCTCATCGTCTTTTAATGCGAGATGAACAATACGCCTGTCATGGGCGTTCATTTGGCCAACAGTCGCTGGTTTTCCGGTTCGTTTGACTTTTTCCGCAAGGCGCATGGCGAGCCCTTCCAGACTGGCCTGTCTGGCTTCCAAATAGCCTTCAATGTCGATATGAATACGGGTCCTTTCCTCCGTGTGTCTGTTGACGACCTTTTCCACAAGATATTGAATCGCCTCAAGCGTCTGCCCATGCTTACCGATAAGCGCAGCTGAGTTGCCCCCTTTTACGTTCAATACTATTCGGTCAGATTCCTCTTTAGCAGAAATCTCCGCATCCGTTGTGATGAAATCAATGATACGCTGAAGCGTGCTTTTGCCGAGTTCGGCAGGGTCGACGGAAATGGTTTTCTGTTTATGATCATCGATCTTTTTTTGCGCAGATGGTGAAGTTGTCTTTTTTGGCGGTCGGCCTGTTTTATTCGGTGTTGCAGCGGATTCGGGAATGGTAACACGGATCCGTGCTTGTTTGGATCCTACCAACCCAAAAATACCACTCGATCCATAAGAGATAACTTCATATTTTAATTCTTCCTTGGGTATGTGGACTTTATCAGATGCCTTTTGAATTGCCTTTTCAACACTTTTATCTTCATATTCTAACTGCTTCGACATGAATATCCTCCATCTTTAAGCCGTTTTCTTTCCAACATAATACTGCTGTGCAATAGATAGAACATTGTTGACAAGCCAGTATAAAACAAGCCCTGATGAAAAATTAATAAAAATTACCGTAAAAACTACCGGCATTAACATCATCATTTTGGCCTGAGCCGGGTCCCCTGGGGGAGGAGACATCCTCTGTTGCAGCAACATACTGGCCCCCATGATGATCGTCAGCACGGGAATACCGTACGGGGGTTGCATAAACGGAACTGAAAAACCAAATCGGAAAAGGCGATCTGGAGCCGACAGGTCCTGAATCCAGCCAAAGAAAGGCGCATGTCTTAGCTCAATGGCTTCATATAACATTCGATACAATGCAAAAAATACCGGAATCTGTGCAACCATAGGGAGACATCCGCCTAGGGGGTTTATTTTATATGTTTTATAGAGCGCCATCGTCTCCTGCTGTATCTTTTTCTTGTCATTTTTATACTTTTCTTTTAATTCGGCCATCAGCGGTTGCAGTTTTTTCATTTCGCTCATTGATTTGTAGCTCTTGGAACCCAGCGGCCAAAGGATAGCCTTGGTTAGTAAGGTTAAAATAATAATGGCAACACCGTAATTGGGGATAAAACGATAAAAAAAGTTCATCAACCAGACAAACGGTTTTGCAAGAAAATCGAACATTCCAAAATAGACCGCTTTACCCAGGTTATACCCAAGATCATTTAAGATGCTAATTTTTTTAGGTCCAAAAAATAGTTTAAAATCATAAAAATGTTCGGTTCCGGGCTGTATCACCTGTTCGGGTTGCAGATATTCAGCTTCGAGTATCTTGTTTGGTCTGAGAAAAAGTCGCATACTCGCTTCTTGATTTTTTTCAGAGATGATGCTTGTCATAAAGTAACGATCTTGAAGCGCAATCCATCCCAGTTTCCCCGAATATACATTTTTTTCCGCAATCTTTTTCATTTTTATCTGCTCGAGCTTGTTGTTCACAAGAAGACTGGGGCCCGAAAACCCAAATCTGCTTTTTTTCCCACCTAGAGCACTTTTAAGCGATAGTACAAACTTATCCTTCAGGGTCTCATTTGAGTTGTTTTGGACAGAGATGGTCAGTCCGATCAGATAGGTTTCAGGCGAAAACAAAAACTTCTTTTTAACAATAATCCCTTTAGGCGATACCCATGAAAAAATTAGCGGTTCCGACCCATGAACAATATCAACGGAATCATATGGCAGATCTGCTGAAAAAACAGCCCGGTCCAAACCCGGTAAGCTTTTGCCGGCAAATCCCATTAGAAGCGTGCCGTCGGATATATCCTTTGAAACAATTTCTTTTAGCGGAGAATCCACTTCGGCCTTTTCCCGGTATCTTTTGAGTACAAAGCTTTTAATGGCTGAGCCGTTTTCTGAAATCCTTACCGTGTATAAAGGGGTGTTCACCTGTATCGTTCTAGCGTTTTTTGCCGGTTTCACCTCTCCTTTTTCAGCCGACGGTTCTTTTTTAGCAAAACCTTCTTCCTTAATAGGCGCCTGTTTTTGCACCATCTCTTCCTGTGTCGTTTGGGGTGCCTCTATCTTAGCGGTCGGTGGTGCAACCGTTTTCTTTTTAACAAAAAAAACATTCCATAAAAAGAATATGAGAAATGAGAGTGCAATGGCTATAAACAATCGCGCTTTTTCCATATTTATATCCTCAAGTAAGGAAAAGTAATCGGTTTTTCGACCTATTTTTCCGGGTTTGTTTTTGAAGGAACAGGATCAAAACCACCTGGACTGAGCGGATGACACCTCAAAATCCTTTTTAATGCGAGAAAAGAGCCTCTCAGCACACCAAATCGAGAAATTGCCCGGTAAGCATATTCGGCACAAGTGGGGTAAAAACGACAAGCAGGATTTAAAACAGGAGACAACATATATTGATAAACCCTTATTAAAAACAAGGGGATTATCCGCAACATTTGTTTGAAAATTACAACTCCTTTATACTGTTGAAAATACTTTTAAGGGAAATAAATGCCTGATCCGACGATAGACCTGCAGTCGCTTTCTTTGCAATGATGTTAATATCTAACTTCCCTTTAATGTCATGTTTGTTTAATCGAAAATGCTCACGCAAATAGCGCTTGATTCTGTTGCGCGTTACCGCTGGACCAACCTTTCTGCTAACGGTGACACCAAGGCGCGTTCTTTCAAATGGACTCTTTGCAACGACAGCAATAAAGTGCCTGTTTTGAACTTTTTTCCCGTGTTTGGCGAGTCGAAGAAACTCGCCGCGCTTTAAAATTCTATCGACCTTGGTATATGCCTGTCTCAAATCCTCCTTACCCCTATTGCTGACCATTTGCCAAGAACATTGTAACGATTAAACAGCTAACCGTTTTCTCCCTTTTGCCCTCCGCCGGTTAATAACTCTTCTGCCCTGTTTTGTGGACATCCTTTTCCGAAAGCCGTGTGTTCTGGCTCGTTTTACTCTGCTCGGCTGATATGTTCTTTTCATAATTTATTTCCCCTGCTCCATGCACCGTCAATATGGCACCATACCTTTTTAAGGCCTTTCATCATTATGATCG
Organism: uncultured Desulfobacter sp.; assembly: GCA_964608375.1. Classification (GTDB taxonomy): domain Bacteria; phylum Desulfobacterota; class Desulfobacteria; order Desulfobacterales; family UBA2156; genus UBA2156. Next base: position 6,302 of record CAZSON010000053.1, read on the forward strand.
ATGAAATTTTCTTTTTTCAGGACAGATGTTATATGTTTGAATTCAATGCATTAAACTTTTGATTTAAACATAGAGAATTATTGATGTCAAGGCCTAAAATATATTATTGTATAATTAGTCTAGGGACGCTCAAAAATATCAAACTTTTCCAAATGAAATTGAGCATTCGGATATATTTCAATCTGTTTTCCGATGATGCGTTCAAGGGATGTGATAATCCGATTTTCCCCCCCATGAAGAAGATCAGCAATCTCTGAGTTAACCCTTAGGGTCAGCCTGGGGCCTAAGCTACCTGATGCTTCATGAAGAATTTCTTTATAAATATTGTAACACACAGACTCTTTGGATAGGAGATAACCTTCTCCCTCGCAATAAAAGCAGGGCTCACAGAGCAAATGGGTCAACGGCTTACGAGTTCGCTTTCGTGTCATCTGTATCAGCCCCATTTCCGATATCGGTAGGACATGGGTTTTACTCCGATCTTTTTGCAGGGCTTCTTGGAATGCATTAAATACCTTTTCCTGGCTTGATATTTTTTCCATATCAATAAAATCAACGACAATAATACCGCCAATATCCCGAAGACGTATCTGGTAGGTTATCTCTTTTACAGCCTCAAGGTTTGTTGTTAGTATAGTTTCTTCAGGGTTGCGCTTGCCGACATAACGGCCTGTGTTCACATCGATGGCAGTGAGCGCTTCAGTATGTTCGATAACTATGTAACCACCTGATTTCAGCCACACTTTCCTTTTTAACCCCCGTGAAATATCACCCTCCAGGTTATGTGCGTCAAAAATAGGCTCCGTCCCTTCATACAGCTCGACGGAATGTTTTAAGCTCGGCATAACCATATCGAGAAATCTCAAAACTGATTCATATTCCGAACGGGAGTCGATAATCAGATTTTCTGCATCATGGATAAGCAGATCTCGAACGGCTCTGTGGATAATATTGAGCTCCTGGTGCAGTAAAGAGGGTGCTGGGGCTGTTTTGAATTTTTTTTGGACGGTTTCCCATAATTTCATCAGGAAAGCGATTTCTATTTCTATTTTTTTGGCCTCAATACCTTCGGCGGCGGTCCTTGCAATATAACCAAAATTATTTGTTCTTAGCCCTTCAAGTAATTTTTTCAAACGGTTTCTTTCTGATTCATTCTCTATTCTTTTAGAGATCCCAATATGGGTTGAAGTCGGCATCATAACCAGAATGTGGCCAGGTAGTGAAACATGGGAAGTCACACGTGCTCCTTTGGTCCCAATGGGCGATTTTGCCACCTGAACCATTATCTCCTGCCCTTCATTTATAAGCGCCTCTATCGGAAAACTGCCGGTAGAATCGGAATATACTGAATCCGCTTTGTCGGTTTGTTCAATGCCCTTGTCAACTTCATCGCTTTGGATAAAGAGCTCTTCAATATCTTTGTAGCTGTTTCCAATGACGTCATCCACATAAATAAATGCAGCCTGGTCAATCCCAATATCGACAAAAGCGGCCTGCATGCCCGGCAGCACCCGCTGAACCCTCCCTTTATATACATTTCCCGCGATATCAGCGCCATCGCCGCGTTCAATGAATAACTCCACAATAGTTCCGTCCTCAAGGAGTGCGACTCGAGTTTCATACTCAGTAACATTTATAACCAGCTTGCGATACATCACATGTACTGTTTCTTCATTTTGATAATTTTAGCCTGCCGCAGCGTTTGTTCTGAAACTGTGAAAATGTTACGAACAACCTCCATCGGTCTCATCATACGTCCCTTTTTTGCCCCCAAAGTGATCTCCAATTTTTCCGGAGAAAGCAATTGGATCGTCTCAACCATATCTTTTATATTAGATTTTTTCAACTTTCCTTTTCGGTTCAACCGGCTGACGATCAGTTCAGTTCTTTCACAAAATCGCTCAAGTTCATTTTTTTTAAAAACGGCATCCCTTAATACAATTTGATACCGGATCGATTTGTTTTCATTTTTCCCTTCGGAAGAAGGTTCAATTTCGCAGTCATGAATTACAATACCCGGTGGAAGATGATGATTTAAACCTTTTTTTATATCTTCAGGCTCGATCATATCGGTAGTCGTCAGAAAAAAGACCTCGTTTTGGCTTTCCATTCCGACCGGAAGGGGGTCGTCAAAAGAAACTTTCGGCATCGGATGAAATCCGGTTGAATATTTTATCGATATCTTCGCTCGTCTTAACGCTCGTAAAAATATATTCACCAACTCAAGGTGTCCAAAGTACTTTCCGGGTTCCAGCTTTGCATAAATGATTTTGAATTTTTTGCTGCATTCCGATTTGGATTCAACGGAAACGCCGGAACGGTTTAAGGAGGTTACCCCTTTTTTGGCATCTCTCTTAAAAATCCTTGGTTGAATAGTTCGAAAATTACAAACACCGCACCCATGACAATCACCCCACCGGCAATCAAGCGTGGAATTTCCTTGTTCAGCCCTTTTCCACTCCTCTTTTAAAAAGTCTTTACTTATTTTTATATCAATATAATCCCAGGGCAGCGGCTCCGTCAAATTTCTTTTCCGGGTGGTAAAAAAATCGATATCTACCCCGGCCTCGGATAAGGCTGTCTCCCACCGGTTATATTGAAATTTGTCGCTCCAGCCATCAAACCTGCACCCCTTTTGATAGGCCTTAATCAAAAGCGGAGCAAGACGCCTGTCTCCTCTGGCCCAAAGCCCTTCCAGAAAGCTGACATCCGGATTCTGCCATTTGACATGAACCCCCGGGAGCTTTAAATTCCGGCGTAACCAAGTTATTTTTTCTTTTGACTCAAGTCGTGTAATTTGTGATGTCCATTGAAATGGAGTATGTGGTTTGGGGACAAATGTTGCGATACTGACATTGATTTTCCCATTCTTTTTCTTTGGCATGGATGCCTTTCGAAGATTTTTCACCAATTCAACAATCGATCTCAGGTCATCATCGGTCTCATACGGCAGTCCGATCATAAAATAAAGCTTGATCCTCTGCCATCCCAGGTTAAATGCATGCTTGACTGTATCTGCAATCTCTCTTTCGGTGATATTCTTATTAATAATATCTCTGAGCCTCTGGCTCCCGGCTTCAGGTGCGATGGTAAATCCTGTTTTTCGAACCCTCTTGATCTGTTTCATCAGATCGGGCGTCAACCTATCTGCTCGAAGTGATGGAAGTGAAACTGCAATGTTTTTATATTCGGACTGATCCATCAACCGCGCCATTAGTGGAATAAGGCATTGATAATCACCTGTACTCAGAGACAAAAGAGATATGTCTTCATACCCGGTGGATGCAAGGCACTTTTCTGTTTGAGCAAGAAGTGTGTCCGGTGAGCGTTCGCGTACCGGACGATAAATCATCCCTGCCTGGCAGAAACGACACCCCCTTGAACAGCCGCGCGAAACTTCCAAGCGAAGCCGATCGTGCACCGGTTTCCCATAAGGAATAACCGGGTCGCCTGGAAAAGGGGCCTTGTCGAGGTCTGTATAAACCGCACGACTAACCTTGCCTTTGTTTATCGTTTGATCAAGGCTTCCGGGTATGGGGACCTGAAAACCCGCGGGGTTGTATGTTACCTGATAAAAGGCGGGGATATAGACACCTTCGATGCCGGACCACTCTGTTAACAGCTTTTGTTTGACCGGGTTGCCGGTTTTTTTCAATCGGATCCAAGCTTGAGTCATCTCCGTCACAACCCCTTCCCCGTCCCCCACCACCATGGCATCGAACAGGTCGGCTATCGGTTCAGGATTACAGGTGCATGGTCCACCGGCTATGACAATTGGCGCATCCGAATCCCTTTCCCGAGCAAAAAACGGGATTTTTCCAAGTTCAAACATGGTGAGTATGTTGGTGTAATTTAACTCATAGAGAAGGCTGAAGCCGATTATATCAAATCGGCTCAGGGGCGTCTGCGATTCCAGTGTCGTTAAAGGGAGGCCTGATAACCTGAGATATTCCTCCATGTCACTTGCGGGGGTAAATACCCTTTCCGCTGCTATCTGTGGGTCCTCATTTAAAATATGATAAATTATCTGCATTCCGAAATGTGATGTTCCGATTTCATACAGATCCGGAAATGCAAGGGCAAACCGAAGTTGGACTGTATCGAGCCTTTTTCTAATACTGTTTATTTCGTTGCCCAAATACGTGCTCGGTTTTTCTACCAGCGGCAGGATATCTTGAACGGTTTTTATCAACATGATATAGGTGCTTTTATGCTGAACACTGTAAAAATAGATCGTCCTTAAAACAATACCATCTTGAAAACAAAAGGTCGCATATGTCAGAAATCATGGTACAAATAAACAACAAACTATTCATAAAATCAATAGGTTTTCTATCTCTCGTCTTTATCCTTCTCCTTGCAGTGCCCCAGGATTCTCATGGGGCGGGCAACAGTCGAGAAAATGCTGTTGTCAACGCAGTAAAAAAGGCCAGCCCGGCCGTTGTTAACATTAGTTCAGAGTATGAGGTTCGCAAGCGCACCAGCCCGTTTTCCGGATTCGGTATGGATCCTTTTTTCGAATCTTTTTTTAAGGATTTTTTTGATCCTGGTTCTGAGCAACGATATAAGCGAAGCAGCCTTGGTTCGGGTGTTATCATAGATGGGAACAGGGGTTTCATTCTCACAAATACCCATGTCATCGCCAAAACCGGTACGATCACTGTTGTTTTGAAAGATGAGCGCGAGTTTAAAGCACAAATCGTCGGGGCCGATCAGGAGTCCGATCTTGCGCTGCTCAGAATTGCTTCTCAAGAGCCCTTGCCCGCCATTAAGATGGGAGAATCGAGCGATCTCATGATCGGTGAAACCGTTATCGCCATCGGCAATCCGTTTGGATTTTCCAATACGGTCACTACCGGTGTCATCAGCGCTCTCAATCGTAGCGTTCGTACCGATAAACAGGTGTTTCAGAATTTTATACAGACCGACGCTTCAATCAACCCCGGAAATAGCGGTGGCCCGCTGCTCAACATAAACGGTGAACTGATTGCTATCAATACGGCAATCTACGCAAAGGCTCAGGGAATCGGGTTTGCCATTCCGATCGACAAAGCAAAACGAATTGTCTCTGACCTGATCCATTACGGAAAGGTTATACAGGCCTGGATCGGTATCACCATACAGAATATTGACTCACGGCTTGCCAAATATCTCAAGGTCCCTGACGGCAGAGGGGTTTTAATAAAAGAGGTCATAAAAAAAGGACCTGCCCAAAAGGGCGGTATCCAAAACGGCGATATCCTTTTATCGATCGGTACTAAGAAAATTTTTTCAAATAAAAGATATAATACCGAAATGAGAAATGTTGCTGCTGGTGATGTTATAAAAATCCGAATTTTACGAAAAGACAAAGAGCTGACCTTCATGGTGAAGACAGCTGTGTTCCCGATTGAGCTGGCCATGGATCTGGCCCACAAACTTCTTGGAATAAGAGTTAAAGATCGATCGATGAAAAAGGGGGTGGTAATTTCAGAGATAAACCGGCGATCGTATCTGTTCCAAATTGGGGTACGGACAGGAGACGTTATTCGGCAGCTGGATGAGATCCGGATAACTAATATCAAAGATTTTCAAAAGGCGATCGTACAGTATCGCCAAAAACGATCGATGGTCATCTTATTGCAACGAGGCGATCAGGGGTATTACATCACCGTAAAACTATGACGGTGATATCAAATAATTTCCCTGTTGAACTTTTTACGAAAATATCAATCATCTTTACTCAGGCGGCGTTATGGTCATGCCTTTCTTGATCTGTCCTTCGACAACCTTACAAATTGCAATTTTCTTTTTGACCTTTATAACCCGGATCTTTCCAGCTGTCTCCATGCTTGCATCAAGCACTTCACCGGTATCAGGGTCCCTTAATATCTCCATATCGCCCACATCGAACGTCTGATCTTTTGCTACGCCTTCCCGGGTGCCCCGATTAATATAAACTTTAGCTCCTTTTTTCAAAATAACACTTCCGGTCCAGGGAATATCCTCCAGCTTGGAAATCAAAAAATCAACCCCCTGATCGATCGCCATTTCAACGGCTTTCCCGGTATTGGTCTTTTTAAATCCACCGATATTTCCGGCAAATCCATGCTTGTAAATACCGATGGAAAGTCCTTTTTTGGTAACCTTTCCGTAGACCTTTTTGGACGCCATTACCTGTCCGGTGCTGGAATCGATGATATACATGACCGCGTTTATCTCAGCTGTGCCCCCTTTCACCCCTATCCTGATCCCGCCGAACCCCACGCCGCCTTTGCCGCCACTGGTTCCGGGATCAAAATGGGTGATATCGCCTTTTACGAGGAGCTGTGCAGGTGTCATCTGGCCCTTAACCACCTTTTTTCCACCTCCTGCTGCCCGTTTGCTAGCTGCAAAATCCTGTTCGGCAAGGGCTTCTTTTCTCATATCGTTCTCACCCAGAACGATAAAACGCCCGGTGTTGTTCAAACTGTCGGTCAAGATCGCGCCCCAAGCATCTCCAAGACTCCATTGTCCCCGCCAGTTGGAGCGATTCTTAAATTTCGAAACCACGATCGAGTACCGCATCCCACTTGCAGCGGCAGCAGATTCTATTGCAAAGAAAAATACCATGCTAAAAAGAATCATAAAAATTGACTTCTTCGAAAGATTTATCATTTTTTCCTCCTGAATGGTTTTTTCATAAACAATATAAAATTAGAGCTAAAGAGTCAAGCAAAGAAAGGCGCAGTGTTGGAACCGCTGTGGTGTTTTTTTCATAAAAAAATCAAGGAAATCTGGCCGGTATCGCCAGGCTCAAGTATTTTTTATCCTCGTTGAACATTAGCTTTTTATCGACCATCAGCCTTAAAAATGCCTCGATCCTCTCTGCCGGGATTCCCTGAAAATGATCCACAATGCTTTTGAGTGAACGATGCTGCTGACAAAACAGGTAGATCGATCTGGAAGTTCCCACCAGGCGATGGGTCAAAGGTTTTGTTTTCAATTGCCTGTGGCGAATAATTAAAAAGTCCCTGCCGTCTCGAAAACTTAAGATCGGTTCGCTCGATAGATCTTTATTGAGTTCTGCATATGCCTTTTTCCAAACCCTTATCTTCTCTTTAACCGGGCGCCAAATTTTTTTTTGATATTCGAGATCACCTCTATATGCCTGAATCATAAATGTCACTGATCTGGATACCTCGTCTGGAAATAGGCGGGAATAATTTGGATGATTAAAGATCGCCCTGATCCCAAAGGCTTTTGGATCATTCCACACAGTACTCCCGCGTCCAAGCCAGAAGCGAACTAAACGAAGCGGGCGAAATGGCAGGGCAAAATCCAGGCACCGAAGAGTTTCCTCAACATCCCCGCAATCGCTGCCGGGAAAATGAACAATGAGATTGGAAATACTTACAATGCCAAATTCTTCACAGTTTTTCATCATCTCCAGATTTTGGATGGCTGTAGTCCCTTTATTCAACTTTTTCAACAATGCGGTACTGAGCGCTTCAATTCCAATCTGGACTTCATCCATGCCGGCAACTCTCATGTTTTCCAATAAATGACGGGGCGTGGCAGCCCGAATCTCACCAAATAGATGAAAATCCTTTTTTAGCATTCCGAGTTGCTGAAATACCTTATCAGACCCTTTTACAGGGATCACGTTATCCATGAAAGCGACCGAGAGTGTTTTGTGTTTTGTTGTCAGATGATCAATTTCTGAAACGATCTGGTTGAGATTTTTTGTTCGGTATCCCTCCCATTGGAGATTCAGATTACAAAAAGCACATCCCTTGTGCTTTTTGATGCCTGTTTGGCGATGCCACCAGCATCCCCTTGATGTTTCAACCGGAAGAGTAGGAAAGAATCTGTTTTCCGGTCTGAATGTATATAGAAGATTAAAGTAGTCATCATAGTCAGGAGAAGGGATATTCTTCAGGCTATCTACCTGGCAAAATACTTTGTCCCGGCTTTGCATCGGCCTTTGTTTGGAAACAACCCCTGTAATGTTAGGAAATGTTGCTATATTCTGGGGTGCGCTGAGATGTTGAATCAGCTCGCTTAATGGAATTTCACCCTCTCCATTTATAAAAAAATCTATCTCGGGAAAAACATGAAACAGCTTTGGGTTTGTATATCCTGAAAGAAGAGATCCGCCGACCACCATTTTAAGCTTGGGAAACCGCCTTTTGATCTGTTTAATAAAATAGATCGTTGATGTGAGTTGACAAAGACATAT
>CAZSON010000054.1:0-1873 GCA_964608375.1 uncultured Desulfobacter sp.
GGTAAGGCTTTAAAAACAAGGGTAATTTTTCCCGGCCAGAAATTGTTCATGATCGAAGCGGCTTCGGGTGAGACATACCGGACCAGCTCGTCTGTATCTTTTTGATCCCTGATTAGGACGGAGAGAGGATTTTGAAAAGAGCGTCGTTTGATCCGAAAGATCCGTTCAACCGATTTTCGGTTTGAAGCATCGGTCGCCAGTCCATAAAGGCACCGGGTCGGAAACAGGACAACCCCACCTCCTTCGATTACCGTTGCCGCCTCCTCGATGATCCTGCGGGAAGGGTCATTCGGGTTTATATCTCTGAATTTCGCCTGGGTCGCTTTATTCTTTATTTTTTGAGCTTTTTTGCTTTTTGAACAACCTGTGATGCCATCTCCTTCTTATAATCGCGCAGTTTTTTTTCAAGATCAGGGTCGCTTAAGGCGAGTATTTGCGCAGCGAGAACCCCCGCATTTTTCGCGCCGGGTTTCCCAATTGAAACGGTTGCCACCGGTACTCCGGGGGGCATCTGCACCGTGGAAAGGAGCGCATCGAATCCAAGAAGACAAGAAGAGTCGATCGGCACGCCGATGATCGGCAGAGAGGTGTGGGCAGCCATTGCCCCGGCCAGATGGGCGGCATGCCCGGCCCCGGCGATAATAACGTTTATGCCCCTCCGGCGGGCGGAAGATGCGAATTGGGCCGCCCTTTTGGGGCTCCGGTGGGCTGACGCAACGGTCATTTCAAAAGGAATCGCTAGTTTTTCCAAAACCGATGCTGTTTCAGCCATGACCCCCAGATCAGAATCACTCCCCATTACGATTCCGACTTTTGGATTCTGTTCAGGGGTATTTTTTTTTCTTTTTTTTTCCGTTTTCAAAGATGTCTCCGCCAGGTTTTATGCTGTCAATATCGGATAAACCTTGATCATCATCGATCAACGTTTTTTTAACTTACCCTCTTCAATACCGAGCTCGATCAATTTATCAAGCACCCTGGGAAAAGAGATTCCGGCAACTTCTGCGGCTTGGGGAAACAGGCTGGTTGCGGTCATGCCTGGAATCGTATTGGTTTCAAGGACATATAATTCTTCGTTATTAAGGATCATATCGGTCCGACTGTATCCTCTGCATGAAAGCGCCCGGTGCGCAATTTTCGCATAGGTTTTGGCCTTTTCTGTCAATGTGGCATCGATGCGGGCCGGACAGATTTCCTGGGTTGCACCTGCCGTGTATTTTGCTTTGTAATCAAAAAAAGCGTGCGCCTTGTCAGGGATGATTTCGATGATCGGCAGAGCCTTAAGAACTTCATTTCCGATGACGCCGGCTGTCAGCTCTATGCCCGGTATAAAGGACTCAATCAATATCATGCCATCGTGCTCAAATGCCGATTCCACAGCATCCTTAATGACCGCCTTGGATTCGACAATGGTAATGCCGACGCTTGATCCGGCATTGACCGGTTTAACCACCAGCGGCAAGCCGATCTGTTCGGCAAGCTCTTCCGGATCTAAAACATCGTTTCGTTTAACTGCGCTGTAAGCTGGGATCGGTAATCCAGACATTTCATAAAGCTGTTTTGATATCACCTTGTCCATGGCAACCGCACTTCCCAGGACCCCTGATCCCTGATAGGGAATATTTAAAAGATCAAGAAGCCCCTGGATGGTTCCGTCCTCACCGTATGGTCCATGTAAAATTATCAGGGCAACATCAATTTGAGGGGCATCAGAAACCAAACGGGCAAGATCAGTTTTGGGGTCATATCGAATGATAGTGTATTTTTCTTTATCCAGTGCATCATAAACCTGATCGCCGCTTTTAAGCGAAATTTCTCTTTCAGAGGATATCCCGCCGGAGAGGAGGGCAACGGTTAATTTTTTCATGATATG
>CAZSON010000054.1:1973-14301 GCA_964608375.1 uncultured Desulfobacter sp.
TTTCAGAGGATATCCCGCCGGAGAGGAGGGCAACGGTTAATTTTTTCATGATATGACACTCCCAAAGAAATAAAACGATATCCCCTTTGTTTATCAACCTTTCGGATCGATACGAGCATTTGAACCGAAACGGTTCACCAGCTTTTCCGAATATTGCTGAGGAAAATCAAATTGGGCAGACGTATGTCGCGTTGAGTTGAGCTTCAATATCAAAAAGTTTAATTTTTTTAAGATGCGGTATTTTTCTGCGGTCTCTTTCATTCCGATAAAGAGATCCTCTGTCTGCCTTATTTTCTTTTTTAATTCAATTTCTGGTGGGATGAAACCTGCATTCTTGAGGATCTTATAAGCTAACCGAAGCTCTTCCGGGACCCTGGGCTCATTATCCAACGACAAAGGGCGACCGGAACCGGGCAAATGATCCAGTTCTCCTTTTTTTTGGGCCTTTCGAATTCTTTCTTCCACAATTTTTTCAAAACCGTTCAACATTACCGGAATCTTTCTTGATACAGTACTTAAATCATTATATACTTTAGCTGTTTTATTTTCAAGTCTTAATATTTGCCCTTGGTCGGACTTTTGGATCAACAGATGGGTATTCGTGTTCATCAATTTTGAGGATACGGCTGTTATTAGGACATAAACATCCCCGTGCAGGAAAAAGCCATAATGAAAAAAATAGCATTTGCTGGAACCGATGGCAGGACTCTATTATGCGCTCAGGTGGTATCTACGGCCACCAGCGAAACGGTTAAAGAAGAGTTTGAAGCCGTGGTGATAAGAGGAACGCCGGCAATGCCGCTGTTTGTTCAGATAATGAACTGGCCTGTTAGATTTATTCCCACAAAGACCAATTCAATCCATGATTATTCTGAAGCCATCATCGGGGCCCTAAAAGAGGACCGGATCGATTACGTTTTGCCGATGCCCGAAGCACTCCTGTTTGAGGGGCTTGTCGATGCTGTCGATGCAGCGGGATTCGGGGATCGGATTATTGGCTTGGATCAACAGGGCGCTTTTATCGAAAGTGACAAGATAAAGTGTAAAATGTTATGCGAAGCAGCAGGTATTCCGGTTGCACCTTCCTGGGAAGAAGTCGATACTAAAAACTACAGGCATGTTTTGAGTACAAGTTTGGCATTCATAGATCAATTCGGCGGAGCGGTTCTCAAATTTCCATACAGTGCCGGAGGAAAGGGCGCACGAATTATATTAAATTCGTGGGAAATAAGAGAGGTTTACGACACACTGATCAAAGATTATAAACCGGTCTACAGGCAGATGATTGGGCAAAAAGCAAAGTGGCCGCTTTTGATCGAGTCGCTGATGTCCGGCGTGGAGATCAGTTTTACCCTATTGGTCGACAGGGCCGGAAATTTTCAAATATTACCGACCGCCATGGATTATCCGGAGCGTTTTGAAGGACCCGCGAGCAAGAGCAATCCGATTACGGGAGGCATCGGGGCGATCTCGCCCCATCCGATGGAAACACCGGAATTAATTGAAATGGCCGGAGAGGTGATTGCAAAGCCATTGATAAAAGAGATGAAACGACGGGGCATTCTCCGTCCCTGTGTCCTTTACCCGGGCTGTTTCGTCTCCCTCGATGAAACCAAGCGCCCGACCGGCATTCGAATCTGCGAGATAAATATTCGCCCCGGAGAGCCTGAAGCACAGCCGGTAGCAAGAAGATTAAGAAACTTAGGTGCGCTTATCAAGGCCACCCTTGAAGGTAAATTAAATGAAGTGGCGCCGGAAGTCAGATCGGATCAGTTATCGATCTGTTTCGCATTGGTGACAGGCCCGGGCGGCCCAGATGGCCAAAAGGGATATCCCTGGTCATGTACCAAGGGAGAGCCGTTGGAGATTGACTTTAATTATCTTAAACGAAAAGGAATACAGATAATTCCATCGGCGATGACCTATTCTGCATCAGAAAATAAATTCAAATCCGATGGCACCCGGGTTGCCTATCTCAACGCCAATATGACGGTAAAAAAAAATGAGACCCGGGGTGATGTGGCAGAACGTTTGAGGAAAAAGCTGATAACTGCTTTTAACAGTGGAAAGATCAGGGTTATTCCCCGCGAAAACAGGGAAGGGAATCGTCTGGATATCCGGCGGGATATCGGTTTTCATTATCTCAAGGCGGCAGAGCTTTTTCCACCCGCTTAATCGAAGATAACGGTTGTCTCAAAAAAGTACCCGGGTTTCCGTTTGGTGGCGATGCAGGGATTTGAACCCCGGACACTGCGGATATGAGCCGCATGCTCTGACCACCTGAGCTACATCGCCACAACATCGATAAATCCAATCGAGCATTTGCAAAGTCTATTCAACCCTTGCCCGATTGCTGACCTCGGCCTCTTTAACAGCTCGTCTGAGGGCCGTCAAGTCCGAAAATTTTACTTTAATGGGGAAGACTCTTTAACCTCAACAGTAAATTCATCAAGATCGTTAGGCAGGTTGTTAAAAACAATCATAAAGGGAAGGGCTTTTCCCGGCGCCGCAGTGACAACGGTTTTGTTTGTGAGGCGTTTTTTAATTATGTTCAATTCGAGATTTGAAAGGTCCTGTTTTGGCAGGTTGTTTCCAGCGTAAATGGTTTCTGTTTTTACAAGCTTCTTTCCTTTGGTGTACACCCTTCCGACCACTTTGATAAAATTTCGTGTGTCGGGATATGAGTTTTTCACCCGGCCGGTAATAACGAAAATCCTTCCATTTTTAGTGTTATCTACAAAACTGCTGTTGATGTCGAGTGGGGTTATTTTGAGGTTTCCCAAATCCTGGGGTTTCGGTTTAAGAAAGTCACTGATATAGGGAATCGTTACTTGCGGTTTATCGAGAAAAATCCATGTCCCATAGGCCCCGCCGCCCAGAATGGCTAAAATTAAAATCACAAGAAGCGGAGAACTTACCCCCTTTTTTCTCACCGGTTTGATTTTTTCGTTATCAAAAATATCGTTTTCATCTAATTCACGAGCAGGTTCTTGATATTCTTGCTCTTCGGGTGATTCGGTCTCACTGATAGAAATTTCTGCGCCGAGCGCCTCCTCTACAGGTGCCTTTTCTTCTGCAGATTCTTTCTCAAATAGATCTTCCTGATCATCGGTTGCAGTTTCAAATTCCAATTCATCCGATGGCGGTGCTGTCTCCGATTCGGTTTCTTGCAAACCATCCGGTCTGGTTGAGGCCTCTATGTCTGATACCTCGACATCATCTTCAATGGTCGTCTCCATATCAGGTTCAATGTCGAATTCTTCGAGCTTTTCCTCAGGTTCATCTTTGGAATCGGGAACAATATCGGCATCCGGTCCGACTTCTTCCTGTACTTCCGGTTTTGCCTCTGGCTCATCTATCTCGAGCATTTCTTCCAACTCAGAGAGATCAAGTTCTTCTACTTCCTCCTCGGTTGTCTCCTCCAGATCAATTTCAAAGTCAAAATCGCCTGTATCTTCTTCAGTTTCATCATCGTCGGCGACAGACAAATCAAAGTCAAAATCAAGGCCGGACTCGTCCGGCCCTTTTTCAGATTCCCCCTGCCGGACCGGCTCTTCTTTAATCTCCGTAGAATCTTTAAGGTCGCTCAATTCAAATTTGTCTTCGAACTGATCCTTTTGGGATGTTTGAAGTTTTTTATCTTTTTCACTCTGCTCAAGATCTGATACGGCCGGGACTGATTCTTTGGATATTTCTGAAGGAGCTGCCGGGTAGGCTGTAAAAATTTTTTTGCATTTCGAACATTGAACCTTGGAACCGGTCGGTTTTACAAGAGCTTCATCCAGGCTAAAAGTCGTGTCGCATTCCTCACAAGTGATAATCATAATAAACCCTCTTTGGTCAGAATTTCAATTTGTAGATCTCAGGCAAACCCCGGTACCTTTCGGCATAATCGAGCCCATATCCGACAAGAAAGCCTTTTTCCACAACATGGCATGCATAATCGATCACCATGCCTGCTTTGCGGCGTTCGCGCTTGTCCAGCAGGGTACAGACTTTAACGGTTTTTGGACCCATCGACCTTAGATATTTAAAAAGAAAAGCCAGGGTCAGGCCGGTATCGACTATGTCTTCTATCACCAGTACGTCCTTATTTTTTACATCAATTTCTATCCCTTTTGTCAAATGGATATTCTCTGATGAACTGATATTGGGTCCATAACTGGACGCACGAACAAAATCGACGGTGACCGAGATGGTAAGATGCCGGATGAGGTCAGAAAGAAAAATAAAAGCACCTTTTAGAACTCCGATAAGAATCGGTTCACTGTCTTTATAATCCGAGGAAATTCTAAACGCAACATCAGCGATCTTCCTTTCGATATCCTCTTTTTTTAAGACCGGAATAAATTCGGGCATGATTTGAATAAAAACCTACTTTTGGCAGTCTTAAAAAAAGCCATTTGCGAACGCCCCAAAATGGTCATTTAACGAGTTCATCCATCTTGAATTTCATTTGGTATACCTATCAAAATTTTTATTTTGTTACAAACCGGTCTTTGCCAATTCTTTAATTAGTTTTTTTTGTTGAGCGGTGAGCTGCTCGGGAATATTGATATGAATGAGGATATAAAGATCGCCTTTTTCTTTTGCGTTCATGTGGGCAAGGCCCATTCCAGGCAGGCGCATTTTGGTTTTGTGCTTAGTCCCGGGAGGGATGGTAAGGTTAATTTCTTTTTTTTCTAGGGTCGGAATGGATAGTTTTGTCCCCAACAGGGCTTCACTTAACTTAATTTCACGTTTCATCGTGAGATCGTATCCGTTGGCGGAAAAAGGGGGACTGTCGACCAGCTTCGACCGAATAAAAAGATCTCCAGGCGGTCCGCCATAGGGACTGGGATCACCTTTTCCGGCAAGCCGGAGCTTCTTTCCGGTAATCATTCCTTTTGGAATTTTAACCGTTAAATTTTCAGACCGACCGCCATGTTGAAAGTTGATCATTTTGCGGGTTCCACTCGCAACCTCCTGTAATGTCAACGGGAGCTCATATACGAGGTCAGCCCCCTTCACCGGAGCCTGCGACCGTCTCTGATGAGGGCCAAAGGGAGATTCGTTTCCGAATGAAAACCGAATTCCGTTTCCCGCCCCCTTGAAGCGGCTTGTTCCGCCAAATCCAAATTCTTTTAAAATATCGCCAAGGTCAAATCCTCTGAAGATATCTTCCTGTGAATAGCGTTGATGAAATCCGGTTGAACCGAATGTGTCATATTGCTGGCGCTTTTCTTTGTCACTTAAAACCGCATAGGCTTCACTGACACTTTTGAACTTTTCTTCGGCGCTTTTATTCCCTTTGGTTTGATCGGGATGATACTTCATCGCCATTTTCCGATAGGCCTTTTTGATCTCAGCATCAGATGCGTTTTTGCCTATACCAAGTATTTTATAATAATTCGTTTCAGACATTTTAAGGTTGCCTTAATCGGTATTGTGCTAAATACCCGATGTTTACATTGTGATAAAACTAGTTGATATTTGAAAATAAGTTGAAAGTTTCAATGTGTCAAGATAGTGGTTTCATTCTTAACATTTGATCGACCTTCAGCGCATTTGAGTGCAATCAGAATAGCGGAAATCGCAGCAGGGGTAATTCCGTCAATCCGGGTTGTCTGGCCCAGGGAGGCTGGTCTGACGTCCGACAGCTTTTCTTTTAATTCATTTGAAAGCCCATGTATTTTTGAAAAATCAAAGCCTATCGGTATCTTTTTTTTCTCAAGGTTTTTAAATTTTCCGACCTCCTTTCGTTGTCGCTGGATATAGCCCTCATATTTTATCTCTATTTCTACCTGCTGTGTAACCTTATGGTTTAGATTATTCGGTGGTTTAGCGACGGTTTCTACCGTCTTAAAGTCGAGACCGGCTCTTTTTAGCAGCTGATCGAGATATATTCCGCTTCTCAGGGGTCGTACCTTTTGATCTATTAAATAATTGTTTACTTTTTCAGAGGGCTTGACAACGGTTTCTTTTATTCTTTGGATCTCTTTCGCGATCTGTTTTTTTCGCTGTTGAACATCTTGAACCATATAGTCATCTATAAGACCGAGTTCATGTCCGGTTTCCATCAGACGCAGATCGGCATTGTCCTCCCGGAGCATCAGCCTGTATTCAGCCCTTGATGTAAACATCCGATAAGGCTCTCGCGTTCCCCTTGTTATCAGATCATCTACCATAACACCGATGTAAGCCTGGGATCTGTCCAGAATAAATGGGGGTCTTTGCTGGATAGCGCAGGCTGCATTAATACCTGCCCAGAGTCCTTGGGCAGCTGCTTCTTCATAACCCGAAGTTCCGTTGATTTGACCGGCCAGGAAAAGGCCTGAAATTGATTTGGTTTCAAGGGTTGTTTTTAGCTGCAGCGGATTAACATAATCGTACTCTATTGCATAAGCCGGCCGCATAATTTCTGCTTTTTCCAAACCTTCAATCGACCGGATCAAAGAAATCTGTATTTCAATCGGAAAACTGTTTCCGAGACCACTTGCATAAATTTCTTCTGTATCGATCCCTTCCGGTTCGAGCATGACCTGATGTCTGTCTTTATCGGGAAATCGGACAATCTTATCTTCCAAAGAAGGGCAATATCGGGCAGAAACCCCTTTGACAAGACCTCCGTAAAGGGCGCTGCGTTTCAAGTTGACTTGAATGATTTTGTGGCTCTCCGGATTGGTATATGTAAAATAACTCGGCCTTTGAGGCAGGGTAATCTTTTTCGTAAAATAGGAAAAGGGAGTGGGGTTAAGATCTGAGTTTTGTTTTGTGAATTTTGTGAAATCAATGCTGCTTCGTTTGATTCTGGGCGGTGTGCCGGTTTTCATCCGGCCGAGTTTGAATCCGAGCGCCTTGAGTTGTTTGGGGAGGCCATGTGAAGCAAACTCACCCGCTCGTCCAGCCGCCAATGAATGAAATCCAATATGAACCAGACCATTTAAGAAGGTGCCGGTAGCCATTATTACCGTTTTTGCCGAATATCCGAACCCGGTGTGGTCTTCTACACCTGCTATCCGGTTTTTTTCAATGATCAGTTTTTCAACCATTACCTGCTTGAGATCTATATTGACTTGACCCTCTATAACAGATTTCATGGCCATATGGTAACGTATCTTGTCGTTTTGGGTTCGAGATGAATGAACAGCGGGTCCTTTTCTCGTATTCAGGGTCCGGTATTGAATGGCTGTCTTGTCTGCCGTTTTTGCCATCTCACCGCCGAGCGCATCGATCTCTTTTACAAGCTGTCCCTTTGCCATTCCGCCGATGGACGGACTGCAAGGCATTGCTGCCACCTTATCCAAGTCGATGGCAAAAAGAAGGACGTCGCAACCCATTCTGGCGCCAGCAAGAGCAGCTTCACATCCGGCATGGCCCGCACCGATCACGATGATATCGTATTTTTTTATTCCAGAATTCATTTTTTGTCTTTTGCCGCTTTTCACTTCCTCTTTTTATTCTCATTATATATAATTGCTTTGCAATAAGGTCAAGTATGCAGATGGAACATATGAATAAAAGATACTGTGATTTCAACACATATCTCAGAGATATCTTCGGCTGTAGGGTTCAGAAAATCTCAATAGATGCGGGCCTTTCATGCCCCAATAGAGACGGCACGCTCTCAACAAAAGGATGTATCTATTGCAACCCCCTCGGGTCGGGGACAGGCGCTCACGCAAAGGGTCTTTCAGTAACAAAACAGCTGATCGGCGGGAAAGAGGCCCTCACCAGGCGATACGGCGCAAAAAAATTCATCGCTTATTTCCAGTCCTTTTCCAACACGTATGCCCCTTTGGAAAAGCTTCAACGCCTCTATGATGAGGCCCTTTCGGTTGAAGACGTGGTCGGGCTTTCTATCGGAACACGCCCGGACTGTGTGAGTGAGCCGATATTAAAGCTGTTGCAACAATACACTGAAACTCATTTGATCTGGATCGAGTATGGTCTGCAATCCTGTTTTGATACAACACTGGCGTTGATCAATCGGGGGCATGATTTCGCTTGTTTTAAAAAAGCACTGAAAAATACAAAAAACAGGGGAATAAAAATATGCGCCCATGTTATCCTCGGGCTTCCCAATGAAAAGAGAGCACAGATACTTCAGACCGCAAAGGTCATCGCTCGACTGGGCATCGATGGAATAAAGCTTCATCTCCTTTATGTGGTGCAAGGGACTGCGCTGGAGAAACTGTATCAAGATGGGAGTTACACCTGTTTGGAGCAACGGGAATATGTGGATCTCGTTTGTGACTTTCTGGAACTTATTCCGCCTGATGTGATCATTCAGCGCCTTACCAGCAGTCCTCATTTAAGAGAACTTGTTGCGCCGCGATGGTCCCGTAAAAGGGACGAAACTCTGTTTATGATCAACGATTTTTTGGAAAAAAGGGATTCCTGGCAGGGAAAGTTTGCGGCTTTGAGTGCATCCCACACGGAGAGAACAGAAAAGTTGACCAAGACCGATTGATAAGATATCTATAGGGGCCATCAAGGAAGCAAGGAGTGAGCATGAAAACAAAAAAAAGGTTCTGCATGTATGACTACTAAAGACAGAAGAGAATATTTCAGAATTTTCACTTCAAGGCTTGTAACATTTACTGTTAAGGGACGCACCTACCGCGGCGTTGTCGGAAATGCAGGAGACGACGGTGTTTTTATTACAACAAGAGGACATTTCTCCGTAGGTCAGGAAATTTCAATGACATTTGAATCACCTATTTTTGGAAATAAGGGGAAAGCAGGCACGATTATCTGGGTTGGCTCTCAAGAAAAAGGAATTGGCGTTAAATTCAAAAGTGTTTTAGACAATAGGGAGATAACATCTTGAAGCTTGATTTTATTTGTCCGGCGGATTAAGCGCTTCTAAAAATGCTAAATGTCACAAAAAGGTCACATTTTCTCCACAAGAAAAAACCTGTCAGCTTGCAACCTATTGATTTTATTGGTGGAGCTGATCGGGATCGAACCGACGACCTCATGACTGCCAGTCATGCGCTCTCCCAGCTGAGCTACAGCCCCACATTGCTGAAAAAGGGTAACAAACAGCGATTATGGGTGTCAATATTTTATTTTGAAAAAGAAGAAATAGAACTGCTCCATGAGAAAGGGCAGAGAATTTATTGACAAAAAATAAGATTGTAAATAATATTACCTTGTTTAAAACAGTACGTATTTAATGACCCGAGACTTTTTTTGTCCGATTAGGTCAGGACCTCAAATTTTAACAGGAAAGGGTTATGGGCCCAATAAATTTTCAGAACCCACCGGGGGAGTTTTCACAAAAGAACGCCAAACCGGGCATGTATAAAGAGTTTGAAGCAACAGAACTCTATTGCAACAGATGCAAACAGGCGGTACCGGTCCGCAAACGTCTCCTGCTTGTTCTTCCTGAAGGGGACAAGTATGAATACCTTTGCGGTTTCTGTTCCGAGTCCGTTGGATTTAAGATCGATCGACAGGAAAGTCCGATCTCACTCATCCGTTAGATTTTTTTTAAATTTATAATCATAGGGGAAAAGATGCTCAGTATGATGCGTAAATATGCGACCACCTGGTTAATCAAAGTCCTTCTAGGTGCCATTGTGGTTGTCTTTATCTTCTGGGGAGTTGGAAGTTACCGTGCACAAAGGGGAAGTCGGATCGCACTCGTTAACGGAGAAACAATTACGAGAGAAGAATATAGGGAAGCCTACGACAACATTATCGAGCAGTTACGTAAAAGCTTTGGAAATCGTTTGAGCGATGATATCCTTAAGAGTTTTCAGCCTAAAAATCGTGCGCTTGAGCAGCTGATCAGCCGGCGGCTTTTGCTTCAAGAAGCGGAAAAACTACAATTTAGTGTCTCGGAAGATGAGCTCTTCAACTCGATCAAAAATATCCCGGCCTTTCAAATCGCCGGTATATTTAATAACCGTCTATATCAGCGGGTGTTGAACAACAACAGGCTGACGCCTGAAATGTTTGAGCATTCTCAAAAAATGTCGATGCTGACCAAAAAATTAAGATTTCTGATAGAGGATAGCGTCAAGGTGTCAAACGCGGAAGCCAGAGAGTGGTATAAATGGAATAACACATCGGTCAAAATCGATTATGTGGTGTTTGAACCTGACCGATACAAAGATATTCAAATCGCTGCTGACGAAATCAATACTTTTTTTGATAGACATAAGGAATCTTACAAAACCGAGGCTAAAATGAAAGTTCGGTATCTGCATTTTGACCCGGAAATGTATAGGCCGGATATAGCGATTACCGATGAAGAGATAAGTGATTATTATGAATCAAATACGGCAGAATTTAAGAAGCCCAAAACAGTTGAGGCACGTCATATCCTGTTAAAAGTCGATAAAAACGCAACCCAAGAGACTGTTGATGAAAAAAAAGGAAAAATCCTAAATATTCTGAAAAAAGCTCGGGAAGGTGAAGATTTTGTTCAGCTCGCAAAAACGTATTCAGAAGGTCCCACAAGAGACACCGGCGGATATCTCGGGACATTTCAAAAGAAAGCGATGGTCAGACCGTTTGCTGAAAAAGCATTTTCAATGAAAGCCGGCGAGATCAGCGAACCGGTCCGAACCCGTTTCGGATGGCATCTTATCAAAGTTGAAAAGGTAAATGAAGCCTCGAAACTTTCCCAAAAAGAGGCGGGAGATGACATACGGAAAAAATTGACGGATAAAAAGGCGAAAGCGCTTGCGTCTGACGAGGCGGAGACTGTTTCAGATGCGCTTTTTGATGGAGATGATTTGGCAAAAGCTGCTGAAGGGCACAAATCCAAAGTCATAACAACAGATTTCTTTTCAAAAAAAAGAGGGCCGAAAAAAGATATAAAAAATCCCGAAAAATTCGCTGCTGCAGCATTTAATCTTACCGTCATGGATATCAGCGATATCCTGGAGCTTGACAATGGATATTATATCTTACAGGTCATTGAGCAAATTCCTGAGCAGATACCTGAACTCGCTGAGGTGGAAGCGGAAGTAAAGGCCGACCTGATAAAAGAAAAAAGGGACAAAAAAGCGCGTAAGGATGCCGAAGAGCTTCTGAAGGAATTAAAAAACGGTAAAACGATGGATGAGGCGAGTAAAAAATTTAATTTAACGGCAGGTTCCACCGGACTGTTTAAACGAACCGAATCGATTCCGAATATCGGTTATGAACCCACGATCGCCGAGACTGCCTTTAAACTTTCGGCTAAAAATTCGATAGGAGAAAATGTAATAAAGGGAAGTAAGGGATACTATATCATTAAATATGCGGATAGAAAAGTGCCGGATATTAATAAATTTGATCTGGAGAAAAAAAATATTAAAGCATCAATTTTGCGCCAAAAGAGACTTAAAACTGTAAGTGTATGGTTATCACAGGCCAGAAAGAGATCCGATATTTCAATCGAGAATGATTTTGTTAGATAAAGCTTAAGTTTTTTATGCCTGCTAAAGGAGAAAAAACCCAAACCTATTCACTGAAAATATGCCCGTTTTGTTCGACCCGATTGCCGATTGGCGTCAAGAGATGTTTTTCATGTAATGCAAAGGTTGGCAAAGTGGACGACGGCGGAAGGGCCAAAAAACCGATTAACTGGCTGGCCTATATTACCTGTTTTTTTGCGTGGTTAGCCCTTGGTCTTTATATCTGGTGGGCTTTTTTAAACCGATAACATTCCCGAGGGTTTAAAGAGCATTCAATTTAGATTCCGAAAAGAGAAAAAGACGTGAACCAGTTGTCCGCATTAGATGAGCGTGATAAACATCTTCTTCTCCGGCTTGCTCGATCTTCGATAGCATCCGAGCTCATAAAGGGTGAAAAAATTAAGCGACCGGCTGAGCATACGCCTGCGATGCTTGCAAAACGGGGGTGCTTTGTGACTCTTCACAAAAGGGGGGTCCTGAGAGGGTGTATCGGCACCATCGAGCCTATAAAATCGTTACTTCAAAGTGTTGAAGAAAATGCGAAGAATGCCGCGTTTAAAGATCCGCGGTTTCCATCTTTGATAAAAGACGAAATTTCTGACATCGATATTGAGATCAGTGTGCTGACCGTTCCAAAAAAATTGAGTTTTGTCGATGGTGAAGACTTAAAACGCCAACTTAAACCCGGTATTCATGGGGTCATACTCTCGCAGGGATGGCGCCGTTCTACGTTTCTACCTCAGGTTTGGGAGCAGCTCCCTGATAAGGAAGAATTTCTGGAGTGCCTTTGCCAAAAAGGTTGTATGGAAAAAGCGTCCTGGAAAAGCAGCGATACCACTGTTGAGATATATAAAGTGGAATACTTTTCTGAATAATATGAATTCACATCTGATGCTTTTTTTCCTGCTCTTCCCCCAACCGGTTCCAGTAAA
>CAZSON010000055.1:0-14140 GCA_964608375.1 uncultured Desulfobacter sp.
GTGAGGAAGATTTGGGCTGCATGAATCATCGCCTGATAATTTCCGCTCGAAAGCCATAGTCCGGTTTTTATTTCCGGAAATTTAGCGATGAAGCGCCGTCATGCTCCAGAAGAAATAAAACCGGTATCATCTCCAGTTTCTGGCACGGTTTACGGCCTCGCTGAAACGCTTTTTCAGATGACTTAAGTCTTTTTTCGGAACGATAATGGCTTTTGGTCTTTCCGCTTGAGGCAATTCGGAAGGTCTCTTCACCAATCCGCTGCCGATCAGCGCCAGACGTCCGGTACCCAGTGCGGTCATATCCGGCGATGCGGGCAAAACGATCTTGCGCTGGGTAATGTTCGCCAAAAACTGGCAAAAATAGGAATTATGGATTAAACCTCCATCAACCGATAGGTTTAGAGGTGTACCAAGCATAGGCGCAAAGGCATCCATTGCCTGGGCAGTTCGAAGGGCGATCCCCTCCAGGGCAGCCTGGCAGAGATCTTCTTTTGTAGTTTCAAGACCCATCCCCAACCACATACCGGCCGCCGAACGATCCCAAAAGGGACAGGCCAGGCCGGACAAGGCGGGAACAAAAACCAGCCCTCTTGAAATCGCCGCAGAAAGCTGAAAAGAATCGATGTCGGCAAAATCACGAAACAGGTTCAGGTTTCTTATCCAGTTTATCGCTGAACCGGCATTGTAAACCCCGGCATCGACAGCATAGATCGGTTTAGCATCGATCAACTGCCAGGCGATGGTCGATAAAATACCATCGGGTCGATTGACTTGCAGCTTCTCCCCCACATTTGCCAGCAGAAATACACCGGTTCCAAAGGTTGCTTTGATCGATCCGGCTTCAAAGCAGCCATGTCCCATCAGAGCAGCCTGTTGATCGACGACATTGGCCGTAACCGGGATATCTTTTCTCATCCCTTTTATGGAGCCGAAATAGGCGGTGGTCGGTCGAATTTCCGGTAAAATTTCGATCGGAATTTCGAACAATTCGCACAAAATGGGATCCCAGTTGCAGGTTTTCAGATTCATCAAACTTGTTCGCGATGCCGTGGTCACATCTGTCGCATATTCACCGGTGAGCCGGTAAATAAAAAAGCTGTCGGACGTTCCCAATCTTAATTTTCCGTGTTTAAGAAGATCGGCGGCCTTTGGAATATTTTTCAAAATCCATCGCATCTTCGAAGCGGAAAAGTAAGGGTCCAGGGGAATTCCGGCGCGCTCCAGGGTGACCTTTTCAGCGCCTTTTGACTTGAGACGTTCAGTGAAATCAGCTGTTCGTCGATCCTGCCAGACAATGGCGTTGTATACAGACAGACCGGTCTCACCATCCCAGGCAATAACGGTTTCGCCCTGATTATCAATTCCGACGGCATCTATATCATCTGCCGATTTGATAGCCTTTTTGACGTCTTCAAGGAGTCTCTCCGGGTCATGTTCGACCCATCCGGGTTTTGGAAATAACTGAGGATGATCGATTGAGAAGCAGAAAGAAAAACGGCCGTCGAGATTTAATGTATAGCCTTTTGTGGCCGTTGTCCCCTGGTCAACAGCTAGCACGCGCTTCATTTTATACCCCGATGAACGATTTGACGAATTCCGGATATAGTGCCGGGACGGTCTATTGCCCTCTATACCCCAGCCGAATGAATCCCAACCGGATAAGGAAAAACAAAATTATCAGGATGATAAAAACGAGGAAATTGATGATAGCCGCGAGCGCGTAAAGCTCAGGCTCAATACCATGGCGCAGGGTTCCCCAGGCGATGGTGGGAAGCGTTGGGATCGCACCCAGGTTGTAAAAAGAAATTTCCAGATTGTTAAAGGCCAGAATAAAGCTGACTAAAAATGCCCCCAGAACCGAGGGCCAGATAGTGGGAAGAGTGATCTCCCAAAAACAGCGGGTCGGCCGCGCGCCAAATACCATGGCGGCCTCATCAAAACGCCAGTCGTAACGGGCCATTTGAGCTAAAATCACAAGGAAAGCAAAAGAGAGTCCGTCGATGGTGTTTGCTAGAATGGCTGAACCGAGGTTGCCGCGCCATTCCAGCACATTCGCATTAAACATCAGCGATGCAATGCCGATAATCAAGCCCGAAACAAACAAGGGGGAAAGATAGATCATGGCCAAAAGGCCTCTCCAGCGACTGCGATATTTCAGCAGACCGATGGCGGCCGAAGCGGCAAAAAGGGTCGAAAGACAGGCGGTGCCCAATCCCAGCAAAAGGCTGTTTTTAAATCCTTCATGAAAATCGCTCATTATTTTAAGCCGTTCAAACCATTCCAGGGTCCATTCCGGCGGAAAAGGCCAGACCGTATTGTCCACAAACGACACATAGATGATGAAAAAAATTGGGAAATAGAGAAAAATGTACAAAAAGCCAAGCATCGAGGCCTGGGTGGCGACCACGACACCTTCCTTTCGGCTGACAGATGCCATTCTGACTTATCCCCCTATGAGTTCACCGGTATAACCGCTTCGTTTTAAATTGATGGTTCGCCAGATAATGAAAATGAAGATCAAACAGATGAAAAACATCACAACGCCCATGGCAGAGCCCAGTGCCCAGGTGCCGGTGGCCCCGAACTGATGCTCCAGAATGTTTCCAAAAAGTGCGCCGTTCACGCCCCCTAAGAATCGCGGCGTTATAGCGGCGGCAAATGTCGGAATAAACACCAGAGCAATGCCGATGGCCGTTCCGATCCAGTTCAGCGGCCAGGTGATTTCCCAAAATGCACGCCACGGTTTTGCCCCGTTGACATTTGCTACCTCCAGCAGTTCAAAATTAAAATTCAACAGCGAAAGGTAAATGGCCAGCATCATAAATGGGATCCAGAGATATACCAGGCCGATTGCGGTGGCATAGTTGGTGTACATAAAGGCTTGTACCGGCGCCAGTCCGAGATTGGTGAGCGCCATATTGATAAGACCGATCGGGCCCAGAATCTGCTGCATTGCGGTAACCCGCAAAATGATCCCGGTAAAAAACGGGGCGGCGGTCAGAAGCACTAGAATCAAACGATATCGTCCCCCCCGTTTTGCGACAAAGTAGGCAACCGGGTAGGAATATATCAGGCAGATCAGAGAAACCGATACCGCCATCACCAGAGATCGAAAGATAAACGTAAGATATGTTTTCTGACCCAGAATGGTGGCGTAGTTGTTCAGATTCCAGTCGGCAATCATCGTGTAGCTTTCGGTGCGCCAGAAACTGTAAATCACAATCGTGATTAACGGTAGCACCATAAAAAACAGGATAAACAGGGCCGCCGGAAAGGTCAGCAGGGCCGCTCGAAAATTCCGGCTATATCGCAGTTTCCAAATTGAAGCCATGTTTACGCTTCCTTTACAATAAATGCATGGCCCGCTTCAGGGGGCCAGCATATTTCAACCGCTCCGCGGATCTCAATGGACGTAATATCAGGCGCATCACTTACCGCAAGCTCCGTTCCGTTTTCCAGAATGACAAAATAATCGGAATACTGACCTTTGAATATTATGTCTCGGATTGTCCCCTTCAGTCGATTTTCATTTTCGCCCGGCTCAGCTTCACCGGGCGTTGTGATGCGCATCTTTTCACTTTTTAAGAAATAATCCACGGTATCGCCCGACATCATCTCAACCGGCGTAGGGATGAGAATATCGATCCCATTCCAATCCAGTGAAGAAATCGTTTCATTGCGCTCTTTCAGCCGGCCTCTCATCTGATTGGGTGAGCCCAAAAAAGAAGCGACAAAACGTGTCGCAGGCCGATCGTAAAGTTCAAGCTTGGGGCCGACCTGCTCGAACCTCCCTTCATGCATGACCGCCATCCGGGCACTGAGCGTTAAAGCCTCTTCCTGATTATGAGTTACATAAATAAAGGGAATTTCTATCTCCGCCTGAAAGCGGCGCATTTCAACCTCCATCTCTTTTCGCAACTCACGGTCCAGATTGGCCAACGGCTCATCAAGAAGGAGAATATCCGGCCTGGCAACCAGGCCCCGGGCAAGCGCCACCCGCTGCTTCTGCCCACCGGAGAGCTGATAGGGGTATCGATCCTCGTACCCTTCCATATGAACAAGTGACAGTACCCACTGGAGCTGTTCCGCCTTCTTTTCTGCTGAACGTCGCTGCATCTTTAGGGGAAAATCAATGTTCTCTTTGACCGTTTTGTGGGGAAAAAGCAAAAAGTCCTGAAACACCATGCCGATGCCCCGCTCATAAGGCGGCAGATCGGTAACGTCCCGGCCGCCGATATGGATCTTCCCCTTCCCTGCGGTTTCCAAACCTGCGATAATTCTAAGCAGCGTGGTTTTCCCGGAGCCGCTCGGCCCAAGAAGGGAGAAAAATTCGCCGCGGTCTACTTCAAAGCTCACGTTGTCCACGGCGCGCACCTTACCGAAATGTTTTTCAACGTTCTCTACAACAAGGGTGGCAGATGTCATGAAGATTTACTCTTTATGTTATGTCTGGTTGGGCGGTAATGTGCAGTCCCTTTTAACCGCACATTACCTCCGGGTGAATACTTTCAAAACGGATGAATTAGGCCGCTTCGACTTCGGACCAGATGCGCTCCCATTTTTCCGGAGATGAAGGGGCATCAAACTGATAAAGGCCCCTTATCGAGGAGGTGTGGTCCAGGAACAAGGTGTCCACGTACCTCTGGGGCAGCATCTTGCGCACATCCACTGTAGGAGCCCAGCCGATTTCCTTGGCGACAATCACCATATTTTCTCTCTTAAGGCGAAAGTCAATCCACTTGTGGCAAAGTTCGATCTTTTCGCTGTCCTTAACCCCGGACGTAATCCCCCAGGTATCAACCCAGCCGAGTCCACCCTCTTTTGGTTTGAGCACATGTTTCATATTCAGTTTGCTCTTTCCGTCCAGGCGGTCAAATTCAATCCTCCGGTAGATCCCGGACCATTCCGGAGATGCCCATACGACCTGAGCCCTCAGCAGCCGTTCCAGGGTATCTTCATCATTCCAGCGCGTGACCAGTAATTTTTTTTGCTTGATAAGCAATTTTTTACACTCCTGGAGCTCTGCGTCGGTAAGGACATACGGGTTGAAGCTTTTCCCGTCAGGTCTCGGTTTGTTCGTTGTTCCCATTCGGTAGCAGGCTAAAATCCCTGCCAGAGCAATGTTTTCTTCAAACCTGGCGCTGCTGGACAGATGCCCCTTATACTTTTCATTGAAAAGCAGATAAACACTTTCGGAATCTTCCGGCGCTACTTTGTCGGTATTTACCGTAAAACCATATCCTCCCCAGCAATTGGGGGCAGCGACCATGTTTTTCCCATTTTCCTCACGCAAAAGCATATAACCGGGGGGAACAAAATCCGGAAAAACATATTTCATGTTTGAAAGTTTTCCGTAATTTACCGGCTGGCTGAGCCCCTGTTTTCCATACAGCCGGGGCCAGAAGCCATCGGCCATGAACATATCAAAGTCCTTGGTTCCGCCGGCCCGAAGTTTGTTGTAACATTCGGAGTTTCCGTCAAAAAAGCCTGCGTCGACCTTGCATTTGTATTGTTTTTCAAATGCCGCGGTAAGGCTTTTGACATTGTAGTGCTCCCAGCCCAGCCAGCTGATGGTCAGCTTTGCCGCCTTTGAAGTCCGCACGAACGGCCCCATACTGGCTGTGGCAAACACAACTGCGGCCCCTGTTGTGCTTTTTTTAAGAAACGTCCGGCGGGTCAATGGTTTTTCAAAAATCTTTTCAACCTTGCCCTGAGTGCTCTTTTGCTTCTTTTCCATTTTGACCTCCTTTGTTAGATGGTTTATGTTTTGCGGCAGTAAGTATTGCCGGTTGGCATCGATCCGTCAGTCAAAATTCCAAAGGAATCCAATCGCTATGAAAACAACGGTTGCCCAGGCAGTCAAGTCGAGTATTCAACCAGTGTTTCACTCATTGTTTGTAAAAACGCATAGCACATTTCTTCGTCGATTTCACCCATATTTGCCACCTGAAACATATTTCGTGGTTTTAAGGGGCCCTTTCCGGAATAAACGGTGAACCCTTTATCTTCCAGCTTCGCAATAAATTCGCCCATCGGAATTTCGGCCGGGAGAAAAACAGAGCTGAGCGTATTGGATGCAATTTCATCATCAATCAGTAATTTCAGGTTCATCTTTCTAATCCCCTCCCGGATGATTCTGGCGCATCGTCTGTATCGTTCAATCTGAGTCTCCAAGCCTTCATCGAAAAGCCGCTTTAAGGCCGCCTGCAGGGCGATAAACATCGTAACCGACGGAGTATTGGGGGTCTGATGTAGTGTTTCCGACATTCTGTAAAGTCGGTGAAGATTAAGGTAAGCGACTCTGATTCTGTTGGACTTTGTCGCCGCCAGCCTGTCCTTTTTGGCACAAATAATTCCCACGCCGGGCAGGCCGGCAAGGCACTTATTAGAGGAGCTGGTGCAAATATCGATGTTATCCCGAACAACATTTACATCCTCTCCCCCCAGGGCACTGACCGCGTCGACGATATAGCTTTTTCCGTACCGGCGGGCCAGTTCTCCGACCCGGTTGACCGGGTTGACAACGCTGGTGCTCGTTTCATGAAATACCATCATTACGGCGCTAATTTCCGGCATTTTTTGCAGTTTTGTCTCAATTTCAGCAACTTCGGGGAGTGTTCCCCAATCATACGATAAGACCGTAGCTTTGATTTCATGAATTTGAAGAAGTTCTTCAAGCCGTTCGCCGAATTCGCCATTGCTGATCAACAGCACCTGATCTTCCGGATTGAAATAGGATGAAATAACGGTTTCATTTGCTGCGGTACCGGACCCGGTGATCAGCAGAACAGTATAATCGTTATTGGCTTTAAAAAGGGTCAGCAGCTTTTTTTGTATATCCTGGAATATTTTTTCAAATTGGGGGACGCGATGGCACATATCGGGATGGAGTAAAGCCTGGCGCACTGTTTCGGAAACCATCACTGGCCCCGGGCAAAAAAGATATTGTTTGTGTTTCATTTTCGTCTCAATATTTTCTGTTTTCTGCCAGTTGTCAATTTTGACAAACTCGTAAAAAGTCATTTTCGAACGACTTTATCTTAAAAAGAATTTTTTATCGTTTGGAATTGGAAAAGTCAATGAATTGTCATCCCCAAAATCCGCATGCCAAAAAAACAGTATGATTTTTTTTGGTACTTGATATGTGGAATTTAAATCCAAAAAAAATACTTGGCAAGTGTTTGGTATGGTATTATTTAAACAAACAATTTTATCTCGGCGATTTCGGTGTTAGCCCGATGAACCCCAAGATGGCAGGAAGCACAGCTAAATCAAATATCAACGCTAGAATAACGACAGTACTGGCCAATATCCCGAAATGAATCACCGGGTTGAAACTGGCAAATACAAGCACCAGAAAGCCAAAGCTCAAAATAATACTTGTAAAAATGATCGGCCTGCCGACCCGATTCATTGCATCCGATATGGCCCCTTTCATCTCTTTCCCCACTTCGATGTTTTCCTTTAATTTGAGTAAAAAATGTATTGTATCGTCAACAACAAGCCCGAGAGCGACACTGGCAATCATTACGGTGCCGACATCGAGCGGAATATGCAGCATCGGCATCAGGGACCACGTGAAAAAAATCGGTAAAATATTAGGAATCATGGCTAAAATGCCCAATTTAAAAGAACGCAGCAGAAAAACCATCGTAATATTCACCACCATGAAGGCAAGAAGAAAGCTTTTGATTTGGCTCGATAACAGATACCGTTCCATCTGATTGATCAGATAGATCATGCCTGTAGGGATGACTTTTGCGCTGTTACCGAAAACCGCCTGCAGGCGCTCTTTGATCTTCGGCATCTGATGGGAGAGCTTTTGGCTATCATTATTCTTCACCCTTGCCGTGATTCGGCCAAGTGAGTAATCTGAAGATAAAAGTGCCTCCATTTCCCGGCTCCCTTCCACAATTAACAGCTGTTGACCGATCTCCAGGGAGCTGTCAGGGATCGCAAACCGACTTTTATCTCCTTCATGAAATGCCTGGTTTAAGGATTTCACCAGATCCACCGCTGAAAACACATCGGTGATCCCTTCCAATCCTTTGAGATAGTTCATAAAATCCGCTATTTTTCTCAGCAGAGCCGGATCCTTCAGCGTATACCCCTCTCCGGCATCAATGAAAAACTCAAGCGAAGTTGTGCCCCCAATCGTTGCGTCGATCCATTCTGTCTGAGCGCGAACGGTGTCATTCTGCTTAAAATAATCGAGACTGTTGGTGCCTACTTTGAGATATCTTAATCCCCAGCCGGCCGGTAGAGCTACAAAAAACACAATTAAAAAAATCAGCTGCGACCTCAATCTTTTCCATCGCCCTAACCGATGAAGTATATTGGCAAAAAAGCCTGTATTCAGGGCTTCGTGATATTTTTTGTCCGGCAATGGCATGATGGAAAATAATATCGGCAGCAAAAATATGGTGATGACAAACGCAAATGACACTCCGCTCGCTGCTACGAGCCCGAACTGACGAACCGGTTGGAGATTCGCGCTTAGCAATGAAAGCAACCCCAAAACCGTTGTCAAGGAGGTCATGGCGCAGGGTGAGATCAAATTTTCAAACGAATGACCGATATGCTCAATTTTCGTTAAATTGCCTTTTCCGCATTCTTGAAGGTAATCGGCGGTAAAATGAATTGAATCAGCGATCGCGACCGACATGAGCAACGGGCCGAGAATCGTGGTGATAATGTTTATTTTATATCCTAAAATAACCAGAAAACCGTATGTCCAGATGCCTGAGAGCGCAACTACCAGAAGCGGCAACAGGGTAAGTTTAACCCTTCTAAACATACAAAAAATGATGAAGATTATCACCGCCATCATTAGCGGGAAAAAATAGACCTGGTCTCTGCGGGTGTAACGGAAGAGGCCATCGTCCAAAACAGGAGCTCCCCCCATGTAAAATCGATGGCCTGTCTTTTTGGTTTCTTCCTTTAAAAAATCCCGGATACGGCCAAGGAGTTCAATTTTATAATCAAACTCACCGATCAGATGATCAATTTCAGAAACTATGGCGGTATGCTTCGCGTCAGGGGATATCAGAGTACCGGGGATGAATGCGTCTGCCATAGCCCTTTCACGGATCACTTCCATTTCTGCGTCACTATCGGGCATGTTATCAATCAGCGGATCGAAAAAAACCGTGTCCCCATCGCTGTATACAATCTGTGTTGTGGTGAGACTGATGACGCGCCTTATATGAGGAAGGTCTTCAAGTTTTTGACTGATTCGGTCGATCAATCTCAAGTTTTCAGAAGTAAATGCATTTTCGCATTCAAACGCGATAACAACCAGTTCATCTGTGCCGAACTGATCCAAAAACCGCTCATAATCTTTCAGATCATCTTTTAAAAAATAGGTTTCGATCGTATTATCAAATTGTACCTGAACGGCAAACCAGCCAAAGCACACGGTTAATCCAAGGAAGATTAAGGAAATGAGAATTCGGTTTGAAATGATGAAGATAAAAAGCTTTTTCTTCATATTAGTGACAGATCAGCGGGTGTAGCATAAGATTTAATATTTCAGTTAACTTTGACAGTCTCGTAAAAAGTCCACCTTTAGCGCTTTGCATTTCTCTATATCATTGCTCGTTGATCTTTGACGGCAGCACCCGCTCAAATGCCTTTACGACCTCCGGATGGAATTGTTTTCCTGCGCCTTTTTCTATCTCGCTTAAGGCCTGAAGTGGGTGTTTCCCTGCGCGGTAAGGTCTATCTGTTATTATCGCGTCAAAAGCATCGGCAACACTGACGATGCATGACCCTATCCTGGCATTTTCGGAGATTGATTTTCCCTCGCTTCCATAAAGATCCTGATAGGTTTTGTGATGTGAAAGCACAATCGGAACCGCTTCTTTGAGCACATTTCCCATGCTCGATAATAGGTTGGCGCCTTTTTCCACGTGCGTATCAATCAATTGCTTTTCTTCGTCACTTAAGGAGGATGCCTTTTTGATCAAATCCATACTGACATCTACTTTTCCGATATCATGCAAAAGGGCCGCTGCCTTGATGTTTTCGATTTCCTTTCTCGGCAATTGCATGGCAATCGCTATGTCTGTTGCCAATTCAGCGACCCGGACACAATGTCCTTTTGTATACCGATCAGCTGAATCCATGTATTTCGACAGGATCTCAAGCACACCTATATAGGCATTTCTTAGATCCTGAATCCGCTTCTCCTTTTCCTTAAACAAGGTACCGACCACATAACTGACCAGAACAAGAAAACAGGCCCACAGTATGAGGTGAAGTACGATCTTAAGGGATCCTGTTTCAGAGGTTGGCAAAAAATCTGGCACCGTCAGGAAAAGCAAGGCCACCAGAAGTGCACACAGCAGACTGAGCAGTACAGCGGATCTGCGTCCCAGAAAAAACCCGGCCAACAGTGCCGGGAGATAGTAGAAATGCAAGAAGGCGAGTTTTTGATCTATAAAATAGTGGATGAGCAAAACCGAAATTAATACTATAAAAACTAAAATCTGTTCAAAATTATCCGCAATATATTTCTTGAGGTTTTCCATTTCCATCTTTATGCCCCCTTGCGTTCACTGGATTTCATGGTGAAATAATCGGAAAATAGCCAGTTTTTTTCCCGGTTTAAACCCCATTGCTCTGACGCTATTGACACTTAAATCAACTTTACGGTTTTAGTTAATTAAAAAAGTCCATACATATTGATCCTTGTATCAAGAAATATACCACATTGTTATTATATTCCTCGCGTTTGGTCAATCATGAATAGTGCCGGTCCATAGACATATTTCCGTCGTTGGTATGGACCCTATCGTTGTAAAAAATCAAGAAATTTTGCTGTCCTTCTTCCTTGACACTTCATGAAACACTAGACCCATAAATCTTCGTATTTTATCAAACAGTTGTTTTTTGCGATATTTAAAGATAATATTAAATGCAGGGGATGTAATTAATGCAAAATCTTCAAAATAAGATTTTAAAGGGTATCGATTTTGTCCGAGAAGACATGTGGCGCATCAACCTCAAAACTATTCCCGGCAAAAAATCCTTCTTTATTAGGCAGTTAAGGATTATGGCTTTAGCGATACGCGGTTTTGATGAAGACAAATGCCAGCTGAGAGCGTCGGCCCTTACGTTTTATACACTGCTGTCATTTGTACCGGTGGTTGCCATGGCTTTTGGCATTGCCAAAGGGTTTGGTTTTGAAAAACCCCTGGAAAAGCAACTCCTGGAAAAATTCCCCGGCCAGGAGGAAATCATTGGGCAAGTAGTTGAATTCGCCCATTCATTGCTTGAAAACACCCAGGGAGGGGTTATTGCCGGTATCGGTGTAGTGCTTTTATTCTGGACCGTTATCAAGGTATTGGGCCACATTGAGCGCTCATTCAACGATGTCTGGGAAATTAAGAAGGCCCGATCTTTCGGGAGAAAGTTTGGTGATTATCTGTCGATTATACTTATCGCACCGATTTTGGTGATCACCTCCAGCAGTGTGACCGTATTCATTAAAACACAAATTGAATTCATAACAAAAGAAGTTGCATTGCTGGGATTTTTCAGCGCATTTATTTTTTCTGCTCTCAAGCTATTCCCATACCTGGTGATCTGGTTACTTTTCACGTTTATCTATATTTTAATGCCAAATACCAAGGTTAATTTTCGATCAGGCCTGTTGGCAGGCATTGTTGCGGGCACCGTTTTTCAGATTTCCCAGTATATTTATATCGCTTTCCAGATAGGCGTTGCTAAATATAATGCGATATACGGCAGTTTTGCAGCATTGCCACTATTTCTTGTTTGGTTGCAGTTAAGCTGGCTGATCGTCCTTTTTGGGGCGGAAATCTCCTTTGCTCACCAAAATGTTGATACCTATGAATTCGAATCAGACTGCAAAGGGATAAGCGTCTTCTTTAAAAAACTGCTCTCGCTGCATGTTGTCCATCTGCTGGTGAAACATTTTTCGAGTGGAAAAAAACCGCTTACCGCAGATGAGATTTCACAACGTCTGGAAATCCCTATCAGACTGATACGACAGATCCTCTATGAATTGGTAAAAAGTGATACCCTTGCTGAAACAAGGACAAACGACGACAAAACCTTTTCCTATCAACCCGCACGGGATATCAATATATTAACGATAAAATATGTAATAGAGGCCTTAGAAAAAAGGGGAGTTGACAATTTGCCTGTGGGCCGGACAGAAGAGTTACAGATACTCTCAGATTCCTTGAAAGCGTTTACGGATGCCATTGAAAAATCACCCGAAAACAGACTCTTAAAAGATATTTAAGTAACTCTTATCAAAATGTTATGGTTCTTTTTCGGGCTCTTCTCCAATTTACCCCAACGTTGTAAAAGTCGAGGATGCTGTCCCAATCACCTGTGAGCCCTTATTGTTGTTGCTTTAAACCTACTTTTGTCATGTTTTGTTTTATGCATCTAAGGGGTTTAGTTGCACCAGAGGGGCCAAGGATTCCTGTTTTGTAACTATTCAGAGAAACAAATTCTCTGCGAGCTTTGCGGCTCTGCGGTGATTCGGTTTTGGTTTTGCTATGGTCGCGCGTTACAAGCAGTCTTTTTTTTGTGGTATTTTGGATTCACAGGGAACAAGGGTTTGGCAAAGCCCGCATCCATATCCATCAAAGCCATAAGTGGATGTAACATAATCTTTGGTAACCGGAAAAAGGTGTTTATAGCAAACCGCCTTATCCTTTCCCGATTCTGTGACGGCGCCCACCGGACATCTTGAAATGCACTTTCCACAGATACCATCGGTAAAATAAAGACAGTACTCGGTGTGGGTGGAGTAGGGCCTGGGGGTGGGTGGAATCGGGATTTTGGCGACAACCGAACCGACACGCATCGCCTTTCCCACGGCTGTTATCAGTCCGTCACAAAGGCCAAATGTTCCAAGCCCGGATGCAAATGCCGCATGTCGCTCGGACCATGTAGAGGCAAGCCCGTACTTTGGCGAGATTCTTATACTAAACTGGGGAGCAAGGGTAGGGGCAATCGCCTTGTAGCCTTTTGACTCTAAAAATGACTGTAAATACTTGCGGAGTTTTTCATTAACCTCTTCCCCGAAAATACGACCCCTCGCCCATCTTTCTGAGGGGTAATATTTTTCTTTTCGGTTATCGGCCTTCGTTGCCTTATTATGAGGTAGGATCCAGCTAATAACGGTAAGATCCTCCGGCTTAACATTGAATTCTCTGAAAGTTATGGCGTATATCTCCCAGGGTGTCATGCAAAAAGGACCGACATGTTCTTTAAATGCCTCGTATAAAGGATCGTCTCCCCGTGAAAATCCGATCAAAGGTGTTTCAAAAGCTTTGTCATTTTCTTTATTCTTGAGCGTATTGTCAGTCGAATTTTCAATGAAACCCTTAATCGCATCCTCAATCCATTTTGAAGGCTCTCTTAATCGATTCATTTCTGAAATTGTCTCCTACCCTGATCAAGTCAAAACTCGATTAGGCTTTATCCATTTGCAAGGTCACTTCCCTTTATGGCAAACCATATGGTGCCGGCAATCCCGCAGCCAAAAGCGACTAAAAAGTTCGTAGCCGGTCCGATTTGCCACAGGAAAGCCCCGCCAAAAGCGGCCACGGATACAAAAACATCACGCAAGAGATAATAAAGACCAAACATGCCCGCCTTCATTTTATCGGGTGAAAGATCCAATATCAGTGCTTTCCGCGTTGGTTCACCAAATTCTTTCAGACCCCTTAATATGAAAGCCAGAACAAGCCATTCAAACGATCGGCAAAACAAGAGCATCAAAGGAAAAAATGTAAAAAATAAAAATGTAACGACAACAAACGGCTTCTTGTGACTTTTATCTGCAAAATATGCCACCGGGATATAGATCAACATGGCGGTGGCCATTTCAATGCTGGTCAACAACCCGAATTGAAACGCCGTGACCGGCTCGGCTATAACTTTCATGGACCAAATCACGACAAACGCATAGGGTATCTGTTCACAAAAACGTACTAAAATATCGGAGATGAGCAGCTTTTTCAAAGCTGGGCCGATATGGGGAAGCATTTTTAAAGGATTTTTTTCAGGCGCATTGCCAGGCTGACCATTTAATTCTTCATCCTCCTGATACGATCGGCAAAAGAAAAATAGTGTCTCCTTCTTTTAGCTGTGT
>CAZSON010000056.1:0-2925 GCA_964608375.1 uncultured Desulfobacter sp.
CACAAATGATGAAAAAATTTTCAGGAGCTTTAAAATCTGTTTTGATCGCTGTTATATCTGTTTCCTTGGTGTGGATCCTTGCAGGTCCGAGCCAGGCCGGCGATTACAAGAAAGAGTACAAAATGACGGTTGTTGTGAGCCCCGCATTTTATTGGGGACAGGGTGCGATCAGGTTTAGTGAACTGGTAAAGCAGAAGACAAACGGTCAGATCAATATTAAACCGTATTGGGGCAGCTCGCTTCTGAAAGGGGCACAATTAAAGTCGGCGCAGATGGTCGCCAAAGGTGTTATCGACTGCGCAATGGAATCGACCATCAACATATCTCCGGTTATCACGGAGGCTAATGTCTTTTCCTTGCCCTTCTTTATCAATAACTTTGAAAACCTTGACAAGATGGAATATGGCGAAACCGGCAAGGCCGTTTTCAAGGCCATGGATAAAAAGGGCATCGTGGGACTTGCCTGGGCAGAAAACGGATTCCGGCAGATCACGAACAGCAAAAGAGCAATACGCAGGCCGGAAGACGTGAAAGGCCTAAAGTTCCGTGTCGTCGGCAGCCCTATATTTATCGACACGTTCAGACAACTGGGCGCCGATCCGGTGAATATGAACTGGGGTGATGCTGTGACGGCATTCCAGCAGGGGGTCGTTGACGGCCAGGAGAATCCGGTGGGTGTGCTTCTCCCGGTACAGATCTGGCAGTACCATAAGTATGTAACCTTCTGGAACTATCTTGTGGACCCGGTAGTCATATATTGGAACAAAAAACAGTGGAACGCCTTTCCAAAAGATATTCGGCATGCAATCAAAGAGGCGGCTGAAGAGGCGGCTCGATTCGAAAAGGCCCTCACTCGTGCCGGGCTTGACGGGGAAAAATCTGTCAACATCCTGAAAAATGAATTCAATTATACAATGAAGATCTCAGAGCCTATCAAATACATGAAGAGCAAAGGCACCACTGCCACCTTTCTTTCGGATGAAGAGAGAAATGCCTTCATTAAAGCCACAAAGCCCCTTTATGATAAGTGGGTTCCTAAGATCGGAAAAGATCTCTATGAAAAAGCCAAGGCGGATATGGGCAGCTAACACCCGCTAAAGGAAAACCCCTGCGGATTGTATTGATTCACAGGGGTTTTTTTGAACAGAAAGAGGCATTGGATGGGCAAAAGGAACCAACCCATTAGAACAGATCATTGGATAGCCGCCATCTTACTTTTCACCATGGCATCCATTGCCTTTATTAATGTTCTCAGTCGATACCTGTTTCACTTTTCATTTGCAGCGACCGAGGAGGTCACCATAAATCTTTTTGTCTGGCTGACCGTGGTCGGTTCAGGGATCGCCTTTGAGCGTGGCGGACAGCTTGGAATGGTTACGCTTTACAATATCTTCCCTAAAAAATTTAAAAAACCGGTGATCTTTCTGAGTTCAGGACTGAGTGCCCTGCTTTTCATCCTTGTCGATGTCTTTATGATCCAGGCCATATATGACGAACTGACACTGTTTCAGGCAACCTCCGCCGCCTTGGGTATTCCCGTGTGGATCTATTATGTCGGGGTTCCCCTCTTGTCTGTTTTTGTATTTGCAGGCATCTATAGAGATGCATCCACCAAGTTGGATCTGCTCAAGCAGGAGGGAGTCACGTAATGGAGACTCTGGTCATTTCACTCGGCTTTCTTTTGCTTATGGCCTTGGGAGCTCCTATAGGGACCTCACTCGGCATCGCCGCTGTGGTGACCATCTACGAGTTTGACCTCGGCATCGGCATGCTGGGGGTGAATTTTTCAACAGGTATTGCTTCTTTTCCCCTGCTTGCAATTCCCTTTTTCGTTCTGGCCGGCGTTATCCTCGAAAAAGCGGGGCTTGCAGCGATCATTGCCCATTTTTTTGAACTTTTAGTGGGGAAAGCCGTTGGGGGGCTGGCCATTGTTTCCGTGCTTACGTGCATGTTTTGGGGGGCTCTCTCCGGCTCGGGGCCTGCAACAACAGCGGCCGTGGGATTGATTCTCCTCGGTCCGATGATAAAGCATGGGTATGACAAAAATTTTGCCGGAGCAACCATTGCCAATTCCTCCGACCTCTCCATCATTATCCCCCCGAGCATAGGCTTTATCATATACGGAAATATCACCAGCGTATCGGTGAGCGCCCTTTTTGTAGCAGGGATTATTCCGGGGCTTCTTACAGGGGCTGGCACGGTCCTTGTAGCCTATCTCATGTCCAGAAGAAAAGGATATCGAGGTCTTGAAAGAAGAGGAAATCTGAAAGAGATACTTATCGCCCTCAAAGACTCCATTTGGGCTATCCTCGCCCCGGTTATCATCCTTGGAGGCATTTACGCTGGAATATTCACCCCGACCGAGGCGGCTGTTGTGGCGGTTTTCTACAGCCTGTTTGTGGCCGTTTTTATCTACCGTTCCGTATCCTGGCGTGATCTCGTATATATGATGGTTGATGCCAGTGTGACCAGCTCGGTTATCATGTTCATCGTTGTCTTTGCAGGGATTTTTTCCTGGGCTGCATCAGTCATAGGCATTGTCGATCTGGCGGCAAATTCTATTATCAAAATATCACCCAACGCTGTAGTCATGATCATACTTGTAAACTTCCTGCTCCTCGGTCTGGGGATGATTCTGGATGCGATTTCAATCTCCTATCTCGTTATGCCGATCCTTATGCCGGTCCTGGCCGCCTTTAAGATTGACCCGTTATGGTACGGCGTCATTTTCATTTCGGCTTTGGCCATTGGCCAGGCAACCCCCCCCGTGGGTGTTAATCTGTTTACGGCTGCTAACTTGATAAAGGGTGACATAGACTCTGTGGCAAAACAGGCGATCCCCTTTGTGATCATGGATGCCATTGTTTTGATTATTCTTTCCCTGATACCCCTTCTATCGCTGTATCTGCCTGTTAAGGCCGGGTT
>CAZSON010000056.1:3025-8144 GCA_964608375.1 uncultured Desulfobacter sp.
AAGTGAAAACCAGCAAGCAAGAAAAACAAGCCCTTTTCAAAATGATGGTTATGGTTCGGGCCTTTGAGGAGAAGGCGGCCGAGCTCTTCCAACAGAATCTGATTCCGGGTTTTATTCATCTATCAGTTGGAGAGGAGGCCTCCTGCACCGGGACCTGTTCAGTGCTGCGGGCCGATGATTACGTGGCAAGTACCCACCGGGGACACGGGCATATGCTTGCCAAGGGCGCTGATCCCGATAAGATGTTTGCAGAGCTTTTTGGAAGATCTACAGGCTATTGCAAAGGGAAGGGCGGATCGATGCATATAGCGGACTTCTCCATTGGAATCATCGGGGCAAACGGTATTGTGGGAGGCGGTTTTCCCATTATAGTCGGGGCCGGTCTTTCAATCAAACTGAGAAAGTCGGACCAGGTGGGTGTTGTTTTTTTTGGAGATGGTGCGGCCAACAGGGGCACCTTTCATGAGGCCTGTAATATGTCGGCGATCCTCAATCTTCCCATCATTTTCGTTTGTGAGAACAATCGCTATGCAGCGACCACCTCTGCTGAATACGCACTGGCGGGCGGCTCGGTTGCAGATAGGGCCGATGCCTACGGCATACCCGGATACGTCGCCGATGGCAACGATGTCCTGGATGTTAGGAATGTGGTTGGAAAGGCTGTAACCAGGGCCAGAAAGGGGAAAGGCCCCTCCATCGTAGAAAACATGACCTACCGGTATCGAGGTCACCATGAAGGAGACCCGCAAAAATATCGCAGCACCGAGGAGATCGACAGATTTCGAAAAACCGCAGATCCTATTGAGCGCTACAAAAAACAATTAGAAAAAGAGGGTATCCTGAATGCGACACTGGAGGAAAAAATCCTGACTGAGGTGACAAAACGGATTGATGAGGCTGTGCAGTTTGGCCGTGATGCCCCTAATCCCCGGCCTGAAGAAGCGCTTGAAAACCTTTTTGTCAATCCATAAGGAGGAAAAACATGTCCGAGAGAGTCATTTCTTGCTCCGCAGCCGTGGCCGAGGCCCTGGCAGAAGAAATGGAGCGGGATGAAACCATATTTGTGATAGGAGAGGACCTGGTAGCCCATGGAGGAGTTTTCGGCCAGTTCACCGGGCTGTCGGAAAGATTTCCCGGAAGGATCATAGACACTCCCATCTCAGAAACCTGTATCGTCGGAAGCGGGGTAGGAGCCGCCCTAACCGGAATGAGACCCTTTGTGGACATGCACTTTGCCGATTTTGTAACCGCCGGCATGGACGAAATTGCCAATCAGATGGCCAAAATCCGTTATATGTCCGGGGGGCAGGCGAAACTCCCGATGGTGCTCTGGGCTCCTGATGGTGGCGGGCTTTCCGCTGCAGCTCACCATTCGCAGTGTTTGGAAAACTGGTTTGTCCACACCCCGGGTCTCAAGGTGGTTGTCCCCTCCGAGCCATCGGATGTCAAAGGTCTGATAAAAACCGCAATCCGGGATGATGATCCGGTCATTTTCTTCCAGCACAAACGGCTCTTTTCAAAGAAGGGCCCGGTTCCCGAAGAAGAGTATATGATTCCTATCGGCAGCGCCGCTGTCAAGCGGCAGGGCAGAGACATCACTATTCTCACATACTCACGTATGACTTACCTATGTCTTGAGGCCGCTGAGCAACTGGCTCGCGAAGAAATTGATCCGGAAATTATTGATCTGCGCACCCTGAAGCCGCTTGATTTTAACTTGATAGCAGAATCAATAAAGAAGACCTTTAGGGTACTCATCGTCCATGAAGCCTGTCGGACAGGCGGTTTCGGCGGAGAGATCGCTGCCAGAATTGCAGAGGAGCTGTTCGATTACCTCGATAGCCCTGTTATGAGGATTGGGGCCAAAGATGTTCCCATTCCATTCAGCCCTGTAATGGAAAACTTTGTTCTGCCGCAGGTGACTGATATTGTTGAAGGAGTGAGAAAGGTTATGAATAGATAAGGAGGTATGCAGATGATCGAGATTACCATTCCCAAATTGGGCCTCACCATGGAGAGCGCCACATTGGCTCGCTGGGAGTTCGATTCCGGAGACGAGGTAAAAGGGGGTGAAACCATTTTGGTCATTGAGACAGATAAGGTGAGTTTTGACGTACCGGCTCCTGCAGATGGCATTATTCATCCGGTCGTCGCTGAAGGAGACATCGGCAAGGTAGAAGAGATTGTGGGTTATTTGACCAGGGACCGCAACGAGTATCAGCAAATCCTCAATGAACACCCCTCCTCCATGGTCCTAAGAACTGAAAAGGTTGAAACGGCTCAGACCGGGGCTGGTTTCCGAGAAGACCGCCGGTCAGCTCGACTTCCCTCCTTTTCAGTGACAACAGACCGTATCAAGGCATCTCCCGTCGCCCGCTCCATGGCAGCAACCCATAACCTGGACCTGACCGCCATCGCCGGTTCCGGACCCGGGGGGAGGATCATTAGGGCTGATATTTTAAGGGCACTGGAGGATAAGGAGAAAAGGATTGAAAAAGTCTATGATGAGGCCCCAATGGGGCTGTGCGAAAAAGAAGCCCTGGAAAGCTACCCCATACAGGGTATTCGACGGGTAATTTTTGATAATATGGTTCAGAGTCTGACTCAGTCCGCGCAACTTACCCTGCACACGGAGGCCTGTGGGGAGTCTCTCATTGCCCTTCGCGAACTCCTTAACAGGGATGAACAAAAGATCTCTTACAACGCCATTTTGGTGAAGATATCGGCCCTTGCCCTGCGTCTACACCCTAAGATAAATGCCAGTGTGGATGGTGATACAGTCCATGTTTGGAGGCAGATACACATCGGTCTTGCCATGGAGGCCAATGAGGTTCTAATCGTACCGGTTATAAGGCGCCCGGACCTGAAAACCATCGGGGAAATTAATCATGAAATAACGGTGCTGATTCAAAAGACAAGAGAGAATAAGGTCTCCCTTGATGATCTTGCCAACGGGACCTTCAGCATATCCAACCTGGGCTTTGCGGACATAGATTATTTTACACCGATTATCCGGCCTCCTGAAAGTGCCGTACTCGGTGTGGGACGAATCATCAGAAAACCGTGCATCAGGGACGATCGTGTGGTCCCGGAGGCACGAATCGGATTGAGTCTGACATTTGATCATCGAATCATCGACGGTGCTCCCGGAGCCAGATTTTTAAAAACCATCAAGGAAATGATTGAAGACCCCCTGTTGATGATCAGCTGAGCTTTTGCTCCTGTCCGGTCCAAACTTCTTTAAGCTTTCCCCAAAGTGGTCATTTAGAGAGCAATATGGACTTTTTACGAGTTCATCAATATTATTCGCCGCATGGAATTCCGGTTAAATAGCTTTCATCTATAGTTCGGCGGAAAAGGGGCAGCGATTCTATGGGAGGCGGCTTGAATCCAAATATTATCTCCAGAAAGACCATTGTAATCTGAAATGTAGCGCCCCAGAGGATGTCCGTCCCGCGCCCGTCAACAGCGCGGAAACAGAGGTGGTCCTCAACAAAAGGAATCGCATCAGATCCGGGGGAGGTTCGGATACGCAGGCGATATCTGGCATAAGCGTGCGGCGATAATAAATCGCGCAATGGAATATGAACCACTTTTTCAACTTCCCAATTTGGAGCGAATTTCTTTTGATTTTGAACCCAGCCGACCATCGGAAAAATAACCCGGTGAAACATTACCAGATTCTGAGATGGCAATGGGCCTAAAAACTTGACTCTCAAAGGATTCAGATGCATCTCCTCAAAACTCTCCCGCAGGGCGGTGGCCAGAAAGAGCGCCATGCGCCGAGCCTCGCGTGGCCGCTGTTTGCGCCAAACGAGCCAATAGGGCCAGCGTGTTAGTGGCGAAAAAGGAAGATACAAGACCTTTGAAAAAATAGAATCAAGGCCGGGGGCAATCCCTCCGCCCGGGCAACAGAGATCTCCGTGTTGTTTTACCTTTATAGAACGTCTATTTAAAACCAGGGAAGGTCCTAAAGACGCCTTTTCACCGGTGTTATTTTCGCTCAGTAAAAATAGTACTGCCGAACCGATAGCCGGGTCCGAAAGCGCCTTTGCGAAATGCTGTGCGTGTTGGTTTCGCCTATCCAGAGCTTGGGAAACATGCGCGAAGAATCTGGGAAGGTTTTGTAAAATATCGGCATTTTCTTGTGATTTCTGATTCACATCATTTCCCGGTTGTTTACGTCTGTTTTCTTTCACCTTTTAATTTCCCTTGCCGGATCGCTATCGGTTTCAGGAGATCAGTAAGGATTTCTCTCATTTTGTTTTGTTCTTTCTGACTATCGTTCTTTTTTCTTCAGGAACAGGAGGCGGAACAGGCTCGCCGGAAAACTTATTTACAGCCTCAAAGCGGGTGGGACAAACTTCAAAGCAAGTTCCGCATTTTATGCATTTGTCCTGGTTAATTACATGGATCCGGTTCTTGCCACCGGCAATAGCCTCTACCGGGCATCTTTTACCGCAAATCATACAGGCCTGGCACTTATCCGGATCAATATAGTACGAGACTACTTCACTGAATAACCTGTCTATCTCATCAACTGTGAAAAATCGGTCATATTCTTCTTCGTTTTCAAGGCGAGTCTCCAGCTTCTTCCTTTTCACTATCTTAATGTAGGGGATCAGTTTTCTAACTTCAACAAGTTTGGACTTTAATTTACCTTCGTCTATTTCTTCGCCTTTGCCAAGTGGTCCTAACTCCTTCACCTTCTTACAAAAATCGTCAACAACTTCGGCAAAAAGGATTCCTTCACCCGAAGACATAAATTCGATACTTAATCTTTCCGGGTTCAATCCAACGTGCTCCATTATTTTTCTGCACAAAAGCACCATGGTTAGCGCATGGTAATTTCCATGGGTAATATAGTTACATTCATTAAGACGGCAACCACCGATAAACACTCCATCCATGCCATTTGAGAAAGCTCGAAAGATGAATTCCAGGTCGACTCTACCGGAACACATAACGCGAACAAGCCTGATTTCAGTTGAATATTGAAGTCTGGAAACTCCAGCCAGGTCAGCAGCGCCGTATGCTCACCAATGGCATACAAAACCTAATACTCTTGGTTTAAATGCAAGCCCTGTACTCATTCGTTCTCAACTCCTTTGTCAGTGTC
>CAZSON010000056.1:8244-12398 GCA_964608375.1 uncultured Desulfobacter sp.
CCAACTGCAGCGTCAATTTGGCTCAAAAGGTCTTCATCGGTAAAGTGTTTAAGAAAAATCGCTCCTGTTGGACACTTTGCATTGCAGAGGCCGTCTCCCTTACAGAGAACAGGATTAACCACAGCCTTCTCGCCCTGTCGTGTTTTACGAAACTCTATGGCACCATACGTGCAGGCCGAGATACATGCCCCACACCCGATACACTTCCTCTCATGCACCTCGCAAACAGAACCTGAGACTGTGACTTTATCATGCGATAGAAGCGTTAAAGCCCGACTTGCAGCTCCATAAGCCTGGTTAATCGCTTCCGGTATATGCTTGGGATAGTGA
This sequence comes from uncultured Desulfobacter sp., assembly GCA_964608375.1. GTDB lineage: Bacteria > Desulfobacterota > Desulfobacteria > Desulfobacterales > UBA2156 > UBA2156. Next base: position 8,575 of record CAZSON010000056.1, read on the forward strand.
GCCAGACCACAAAGGTAAACGCCTTCCGTACCAAACTCAACAGGTTTTAATTTGACATGGGCTTCCTTGAAAAAATCATCCGGTCCCAAAGATACCTTGAAAAACTGAGCTATTTCCCTGTTTCCGGCGGAGGGAATAACGGCGGCCGCCAAAGCAAGGTAATCGGCGTCTATGGCAAGCCTCTTACCTAAAATAGGATCGGTCAAGGCAACCCTTAAAATACGCTTACCGCTCTCTTCAACAGTTTCCACCTGAGGTTTATCCTGCGGAGTATAGCGGATGAACTTCACATCATTACTTGACGCTTCCCGGTAATAATCCTCTGCAAATCCATACGTTCTTATATCCCTAAAGAGAATGTAGATATCGATCTGGGGATTTATTTTTTTTAGTTTCAGAGCGTTCTTTATAGACTGGTTGCAGCATATCCGAGCGCAGTAATTTCGATCTTCCTGTCTGCAGCCGACACATTGAATCATCACCAGATTCTGAGAGTTTATCAGGCCTTCGTCTCCATTGACGATCCGGTCCTCCATCTCAAGGTTGGTCATCACTCTGTCATCTATGCCGTAAAGATATTCGGTCGGTTTATATACATCAGCACCGACAGCGATGACGGTTGCTCCATGTTTTATCTCTGTGTCCCCTCTTTCAGACTTCAGTGTGGTTACGAAATTCCCGACATAACCGGTAGCCTCAGTTATAACAACATCAGTATATACATGTATTGAAGGGTGCTGATAAACTTTGCGCACAAGATCACCTAAAAAGGCCTGAACATCCATTCCATCCAGAGTAAAATGAATTTTTTTTGCCGTTCCCCCCAAGTCCGTATCCTTTTCCAGCAGGTAAACCGCAAGTCCCTGGTTGGCAATGGAGAGAGCACTGGTCATGCCGGCTATACCTGCGCCAACCACTAACGCCGTCCTGTTGACCGGCAGATCAATTTCCTTTAGGGGCTCCAAATGGCAAGTTCGTGCAACCGCCATCCGGGTAATATCCTTTGCCTTTTCAGTGGCATCTTCTTTTTCTTTAGCGTGTACCCAGGAGCAATGTTCTCTGATATTGGCCATTTCCAAGAAATATTGATTAATGCCGGCTTCGCGAAGCGTGTCCCGGAATAGCGGTTCAAGGGTCCTGGGAGAGCAGGCAGCGACAACCACGCGATTGAGCCCCTTTTCCTGGATCGTCTCTGTTATTGAAAGGGCAGAATCAGTTGCACATGAAAATAGCTGTTCTTGCGCGTGGACAACGTTGTCCAGGCTCGAGCAATATTCAACTACAGACGGAACATCCACCACTCTCCCGATATTCGTCCCACAATGGCACACAAAAACACCGACTCTCGCCTCTTCTTTCGAGACGTCCTTTTCCGACGGATATATCCTTTCCTTGGACAGCTTCCCTCGCCGGTAGTCAAGGAATTCACCACATTGGGCGCCGGCTCCGCTGGCGGAAAATACCGACTCGGGGATATCCATTGGACTCTGGAAGGCTCCACTTACAAAGATCCCCGGCCTGGTAGTTGCAATAGGATTGGAAGGCATGGTTTTACAGAATCGGTGTGAATTGAGTCCGATGCCGAATTTTTCAGCCAGATCCTCAAAATCAGCCGGAGGGTTCAACCCAACCGATAATACCACCATATCGAATTCCTCTTCCTTTACTCCCTCCCCATCCGTGGCGTATTTTATCGTTACATTCTTGTTTTCTGCAATTTCTTTTCCTATCGATACATAGCTTCTTATAAACCTAATCCCGGGAAGGTTCTCTGTTCTTTGGTAAAACAGTTCGAAATCTTTCCCGAATGAGCGAATATCGTTATGGAATATCGTACACTCTGTCTCTGCATCATGATCTTTTGTCAAAATCACCTGTTTTTGCGTATAGGTGCAGCATACGGCAGAACAATAGCTGTTGCCGCCCGGGATAACCTCTCTGGAACCGACGCACTGAATCCAGGCTATTTTATGGGGATGCTTCTTATCGGAAGGTCGCAATATCTCCCCTTCGTGCGGGCCTGTGGCACATAATAGCCGTTCGAAGTCAAGACTGGTTACTACGTTCTCCATCTTTCCGTAGCCATAATCGCACCGTAGTTTAGGGTCAAATACCTCATAGCCCGGCGACAGAACGATCGCCCCTACTTTTATTTCCAGCTTCTCCGCCTCTTGATGAAAATCTATGGCCTCATGCTTACATACGCCTTCGCAAATAGAACATTTCTTCTCTTTAAGGTAAAGGCAGTTCTCATCTATATAAGTGACAAGGGGAACGGCTTGAGAAAAGTATATATGGATGGCTTTATTCGACGATAAATCTTGATTGTATCGATCGGGAATCTTGACCGGGCAGTACTCTACACAGGTGGCACAACCTGTGCATTTGTCCTCTAAAACATATCTGGGCTTTTTATTCAAGGTGACCTTGAAGTCTCCTGCTTCACCTTCTACACAGTCAACTTCCGTATAGGTCAGGACCTCTATGTTTGGATGCCGGCCGACCTCGACCAGTTTGGGTGAAAGTATTCACATGGAGCAGTCATTCGTAGGATAGGTCTTATCAAGCTGGGCCATATGGCCGCCAATGGCAGGCGCTTTTTCAACCAAATAAACCTTAAAGCCGGCTGTGGCAAGATCAAGTGAGGCTTGAATACCGCTGATCCCTCCACCCACAACCATTACGTCTCCAAAATTAGTGTCTATGAGACCGCTACAAAGTTGTTGAACTTTTTCTTCTATTAACAGTTCTTTTTCCACCTTTTATCACCTCATCCGGGTTTCCTGATTTTTTTTGCGTTGCGAAAAAATATTCATGAAATATACGGGTTAAATCATTTCTGCGATTATTTCTGTAATGTCCTTAATATTCAAACTTTCACTATCTTCAAGGGACAGTCTGCTTTCCTCGAAATGGGTAATACAGTATGGACAGGAAGTCACCAGCACCTCAGCCCCAACGCCCACAGCCTGTTCTAATCTGAGATCAGAGAATCTTTCACCTTTTGGCGTTTCCATCCAGATCCTGCCGCCGCCGCCGCCGCAACACAGACTGTTTGACCGCGACTCGGGCATCTCATACAGCTCTAAGCCAGATATCTTCTTTAAAACTTCCCGGGGCTCGTCAAATATACCATTATGCCGGCCCAGGTAACATGGGTCATGATAAGTCACTTTCTTCCTGTACTCCTTATTGAGCTCAAGCCTTCCCTGATCAATAAGTTTGGATAAATACTGTGTGATATGAACCACCTCAAAGTTCACCATAAATTCGGGGTATTCGTTTTTGAAGGTATGGTAGCAATGAGGGGAAGAAACAAGGATATTCTTCACCCCGCTGTCAATAAAGGTTTTTATGTTTTCTTTGGCCAGGCGTTTGAATAATTCCTCATCACCGGTTTTGCGGATGCTTTCTCCACAACAATTCTCCTTGGAGCCCAGTATCCCGAAATCTATCCCGACCCTGTTAAGGATATCGGCTGTTGCTCTAGCGACCTTTTTTAATCTTGGGTCATAGCAGAGGTAGCAGCCGGGAAAATATAATACTTCCATCCCCTCTGTGAAGGTTTTTACAGGCAGGTTTTCTGCCCAGCCCGCCCTCTTTTCTCGATCTTCATTCAAGGGATTACCTTTACCAAGAAGGCTTGCACTTACACCACGAACCGGACGAACAGAAGTGGGAAAGACTCCATATTCTGAAGCAATCCGGCGTAAGGATACCCCGGATTCTATTTGTTTAACGTCCCTGGGGCACTGCTGAGGACATATCCCGCAGGTCGTACAACGCCATATATCATCGCTTTCTATATCAGTTAAACCGAATGT
>CAZSON010000056.1:12498-14129 GCA_964608375.1 uncultured Desulfobacter sp.
TCTTCCTCTTCTACGACCTCCTCTTCCCCTTCTTCAAGAATCAGGGCATCATTTAAGCACCACTTCACGCACCAAGGCTCATCTTCGCCTTCACACATATCGCATTTTAAAGGGAGACCGGAATCGGGTTCTTTGAACTCATCCCTGGATGGACACGAAGCCCTGCAGAAGGCACATTCATCATATTCCTTTCCGTCAATTGTGTATTTGTCTCTGCCGGCACATTCGGCTGGAGCATAATCACCCGCGTAAACCGGAACATATACATCTTTTAGTGGATCACGAATCACTCGGATACGCGCCCTCGCCGGATTATTGCTGCTATATTTTGGCTCAGCGTGAAAGGCCGAACAGATTACCTCACATGCACGGCAGCCGTTGCATTTATCAACATCAATTCTTATTGTTTTTATTTTTTTCTTCTTTTGCTCACCCTTCACGGTAGTACCCCCTTCGCTTTAATCCTCCTCTTTTCCCGCTGAGGTCTCTTTGCAAGGAGCATCCTCACTATCGGTCAAGATGCCCCGCTCAACAAAGTCTTGGCTCACGTAATCTAAACCCAATTCATGTAAGGACTCATTCGTAGGAATACCATCGTTATTCCATCCCTTGAATTTGTAGTACGTATCTAAGAGCTCCTTTTCAAGTTCGGGAAATCTTTTCCTCCAATGGTCCTCTGGAGGCTTCTCATCTTTTCTCCGCATGCCTCTTCTTATATTAACGGCTCTAACTAATGTTCGGTACCTTTTGGCTGCATGGGTCAGTTTGGCTTCATCCATATCGATCCCGGCACCTGATGCGATAAATTTCGGCAAATTGTGTATATGATACGGCGCTTTCAGGTGAAATGATGACAAGCCGGTGCACATTCCAAGGGCGTCATCAATATAGTGCATCCTCTCTTGCCAGTCGACAATATCACAAGTCATTTTAGCAGTTGGGTAATAGGGCATTGAGTTTTCTCCACGAAGTTCCCAGTCCAAAAAATATTGCTTAAACTTTTCATCAGGAACCTGGAACCAATCCTTTACAAACGCTTCTCTATGCTCTCTCTTTGGAAAGGGTGCCTGGGGGAACTGCCCTTCAATCTGGGTAATGTTTATCTTCGCACCGGTAGAATACATCAAAAAATAAATGGGATTCAACATGCCTAGCTTGAGAGGCAGCTGCTCTTGTTTTTTAATGTTATTATGAGCATATGCTTCTGCGCCCTTGCCGATCTGTTTAGCCGCCCAATAAGTACCATTTGCCAAAACATCTCCTATCCCTTCCCGCCGGACAATTCTGTCAAGCAACCAGTAAAATCTTTCCTCGTTATCTGCAGGCATCCCGGACATGTCATCGTCGGCTAAAATACCGTTTTCGTAAAGTTCAAGAGCGAAGGCCATAACTTGCGGCGTTGAGTATCCGTCCACGCCATACTCCGTAGCGCGCTGAGCAATTCTCAAACCAAAATCCAGATCTGACATGGCCGCCATTGTATACGTAAGTTTCGAGAAGCATTTCATCATATATGTTGGAAGTCCTGGGACGGAAATTGTTGCCCCGCATTTCATTGGGCAATTGTAGCAACTGATTAACCGCGTGCGCATATTTTCCATCGTCTCAGTCCAATTCTTTTTGATTTCTTC
>CAZSON010000057.1:0-14111 GCA_964608375.1 uncultured Desulfobacter sp.
GCTGGTTGGCCCTTTACGCTCATCTGGCCGAATCAGCGGATAAGGGCGCTGTTTTGAGGTTTCCGGTCCTGCCTTCTGATGCTAGTCGGAATTTGTAGCATGATCTTTCTTTCTTGTCACCTGACAAGCATCTCGCATTCAGGTGGAAATGCCGAACTTTGGCAGGATATAGGCCTGTAGTAAAAACCAGACACCGAAAACGATTAAAACAACAGCGATTTCCATTATTTTTTTACCCCCAAATGAGTCTCCCGACTGCAGGCTGTTCAGGATCTTTCCTTTTGAACAGTTAGTTTTTTGTTTCGGTTGACAAATATTTCTCTTCGATCAGGTTAACCAGCGCTTCAATATCTTCCATACCAAATGTTGGAACATCCAAAGTTGTATCTGTATCGGTCACCAGCGCAATAAGACTGTCATCGTTTCCACAAAGCGGTTTGTCGTTTCTCGCGCCTCTCAGGATCTCGATCTTCGGCTTCCGTTCTCTTTTAAAACCTTCGGTGATAACCAGATCCATATCCATAAAATATTTCTTATGGGCGTCTATCGATTCATCCTCATGATCCTTTACCATTGTAAGCATGTTGGGCGATAAAACAACAACGGTATCCGCACCTGCTTCTTTGTGTCGCCAGCTATCTTTTCCTTTTTTATCTAAAGTGAACCCATGATGGGCATGTTTGATGATACCGATTCGGCGGCCTCGTTTTTTGAGTTCTTTAATCAGCTTTTCGACAAGGACCGTTTTTCCTGAATTCGATTTCCCGACAATTGATATGATAGGCGGTTTCACTCTGGTGTTAACCTTTCATCTCTTTTATTTTATCCGTAAGTTCCGGCACAAAATCAAGAATATCAGCTACAACCCCAACATCTGAAACCTGAAAGATAGGCGCCTTAACATTTTTGTTTATCGCAATCATAAAGGGGGCGCCCTTGATCCCACCAAGGTGCTGAAATGATCCACTGATACCGAGGGCCATGTAAACTTTCGGTCGGACAGTCTGACCGGAAGTTCCTACCTGGCGTGACTTTTCGAGCCACTTTGCATCCACGATCGGTCTGGAACAGGAAACATCCGCGCCGATCGCTTCAGCCAGATCGTGGATTATTTCCAAATTATCTTCATCTTCAATCCCTCTGCCGACCGAAACCAGCGTCTCAGATTTAGTTATATCAACATCCCCAACCTCGGCCTCAACAATTTCTATAAAGCGACGGGCACCTCCGGGAAGCCCGCCGGTCAATGCTTCGGTTGTTTTATCTACAACCTCCCCGGTTTCCCCGCTACTATCATACGCTTTGAAAGCCCCCGGGCGAACAGTTATGACGGCACCGGTTGAAATATCACATCGCACATGGGTGCTCACCATTCCGCTGTATTCCTCCCGAATCGCCTTGAGTTGGCCATTCTCTATCCCTTCAAAAGAAACCGCATCCGGAAGATAGGCGGCGTCAAGCTTTATGGATAATCCCGGCGCAAGATCCATCCCAAAATGTTCATGCGGAACAAGGACGATATTTCCTTTCGGCAGGATGCGAGACAGCAACCCCCGAATTACCTCCCCATTTGCATATGATAGATCTCTGTTATCGATCTTCCATACGTTTTGATAAAAAGAAGCTACTTCACTGCAGACCGCGTCCAGTTCGTTTCCTGATCCAATAACCAATGCAGTCACCGAAGCTTCCGGGTCTATTTCGTGGGCTGCGGTAACCATCTCTATCGCCGAATCATCAATGACGCTCCCTTTGTGGAGAATATATGAAAAAATCTGCAAAGCCATTACTTGATACCCCCTTTTGATTTTAGAATCTCAATCAATTTTTCCATAATTTCATCGGTGCCGCCCTCCAAAATTTCTGCTCCTTCGCCAAGATCCGGTACAAAATAATCAACACGACCTATTTTTGCCCCGGATTTTCCAACCATATCAGGAGACAAACCGATATCTGAAGCCCCAAAAACCGGAATTTCAACCGAGGCAACTTTTCGAATTCCTCTTATCCCCACGTAACGCGGTTCGTTTATGCCGGTTTGAATCGAAAGAACACACGGAAGATCTATTTCATTCATCTCCTGGTTTCCACCTGCGATTTCCCGGCCGACCTTAATGGTCTTATCATTTATCACTTCAATATGGTTGACAAGGGATGCAAAGGGCCAATCGAGCATTGCGGCCAGCATACCCCCCACCTGGCCAGCCCCGTCATCTGCCTGGACACCGGTCATGATCAGATCATAGCTCCCCTTTGCAATCGCAGCCTGCAAAATACGGGCGAGTCCTTTTCCGTCGGATTCCTCAAAAGCCTGATCCGAAAGGTGGATCCCTTTATCTGCCCCCATGGCCATCTCTCGTCGAATAATTTCTTCCGCTTCTTCACCTCCGACGGAAACCACCGTCACGCTGCCCCCGACTTTATCCCGGATCGAAATGGCCTCTTCAACTGCATAGTTGTCCCATTCGTTTACAGAATAGACAAGATCATCCCTTTCAATATCAGAGCCGTCTTTATTGACCTCAATTTCGTTTTCCGCCGTATCCGGAACCCTTTTCACGCATACCAAAATCTCCATATTCCGCCTCCAAATCGTAATTCGTAATCGGTCTATTTTTAAGCGACCATATGGCGATCGACCAGCTCCACCAGATCGATCACCTCCATTTTTTCTTCCATCCCAGTGGTTTTAATGGCATCTTCAATATTCACCATACAAAACGGACATGCCGTCACGATCACGGTGGCCCCAGCGTCTTTCGCCATTTCAACCCTTAACCTGCCCATCCTCGTCTCTTCAATCGGCTCGTAAAATAGCATTAAACCACCACCACCGCAACAGAACGAACGATCCCTGCATTTAACCATCTCCACCCTTTTGATCCCCGCAATCGAATCTATGACTTCCCTTGATGCATCATAGACACCATTGTGCCGACCCAGATAGCATGGATCGTGGTAGGTGTAAACAGCGCTGCTATCCTCTACGGATTTTAAAGCAATTTTTCCCGAAGCGATATGCCTTTTCATCACCTGGCTGATATGCTCCACAGGCGGAATTTCATCATAATCGTTTTTTAGGGCATTAAAGGCGTGCGGATCGGCGGTGACGATATTTTTGACACCTGAATCATGGATTGAAGCAATGTTTTGATCTCTTAATTGGATAAAAAGCATCTCCTCACCAAATCTTTTGACCTCATGCCCGCTATCCTTCTCCGCGGGGCCCAAAATTCCAAAATCAACACCGGTGCGAGATAAAACCCGAACAGCCGCCTTACCGATCTCCTGTATCCGGTCGTCATAGGAAGTAACACTGTCCACAAAATATAATGTATCTGCTTTAACATCTTTTTTTAATATTTTTACGACATTTGCCGCCATAAGATCTTTTGCCCAGTCCGCGCGTTTCCGCTCCATCTTGCCATACGGGTTTCCTCGCTTCTCTAATGCACCGAGCGGTTTTTGCAGCGATTGGGGAACGATTCCCTCATCTACCAGACCCCTTCTCAGATCGACGATTTTATCTATATACTCGATCATCAGGGGACATTCCTCTTCACAGGCCCCGCAGGTTGTGCACGACCATATTTCGTCCTCCGCAAGGATATTTCCAATTAAATCTCTCCCCTTTATTGCGGTGCCATGCAGCGGGTATTTACCAAAAGCATAATCGCGGCATTTAATAGAGATGAATCTGGGAGATAATGGACGACCGGCGGCAGTGGCCGGACAATGATCCGAACATCTCCCGCAGTCAGCGCATGAATAAAAATCGAGTATATGTTTCCAGGTAAAATCCTCGAGTTTCTTGACACCAAAGGACTCAAGCGTTTCAATTTCTTTTTCTGTCATACCCCATTTCACCGGTTTGACCGTTCCCTTGTGCAGCTTCATGAGAAACACATTGGCGATGGATGTGATCACATGAAAATGTTTTCCCAACGGAAGAAAACAAAGGAAAAAGAAGAAGATCAACTCGTGTGAAAAATAGGCAACAAGGTGAATATGCTGGAGTGAACTTAGCGGCGTTTTTCTAAAGATCATGGCAGCGATTCCGGTGAGGGTCGCCGGTATCGGACTTTCTGCTCCAAACCCTTTTTGGATTTGTGCGGCAATAAAACTTCCCTCAAAAATTGAGTCAGATACCATAAGCCCGGATATCATAATCAGCACCAGTATCGCTTCCCCCGTGTGTCCCTTACCATACTTTTGCGGCACCGAATACCTCTCCGGCTGAAAAAATCCCCTGCGGATCACTGCGATGATGCATGCTCCAAAAACAATGGTGGCCGTCAAGTCCTTAAGCCGGGCATAAATGTTTCCCAGATTACCTTCAAATCCCGGAAGGGAAAAACCTTCGAAAATCCCGAGCATCACTAACGTAATCGAACGAAGTGATATGATCGCAAAACCGGCAAAAATGAGTATATGCAGGGTGCCGGCAAATAGGTACCTTGGCTGGCGATATTGAAAGATAGCTATTCGAAACGTATTTTTAACCCGGCCCATGATCCGGTCGAGCCTTGGATCGACCGCAGCATGCAGAAGAGGGGTAATTCTTCGTAAAATTATATACGTAAATATACCGATACCAAAAATTGGAATTAAAACCGAAAAAATCACTGTCGGTATGCCGAAAAAAGATGCTTCAGCCGGGGAAATCAAAGCTATCTCCATATCCTGGTCCTCTCTTTCCCCCGCACCTCTGGGTGGACAGCCGGCACGGGTGTTAAATGAATGAACGCTCATTCATTTCTTATAAATGCACTTTCTCCCTGTCAAGAAAAAAATAGTCCGAAAATCCGATGATTTAAACCTCTGCTGCGATTTCAACCCGCCAGCATTCTTGACAATATGATTATTTCAAGCTATAGATATCAATTTTAAGAGGAGGGAGATATGACCGACTATATGATCTATCAGGATAAGCCGTGGCTTGTGCATTATGAAAAGGGAGTTCCGGAAAACATTATCTATGAAAAAACATGCCTTCCTGACTTTTTAGAGGCCACTTCGGAAAAGTTTCCGGACAAAACAGCCCTGATCTTTCAAGGGTACGCCATCTCATATGCCAAACTCAAGGAGATGGTCAATGCATTTGCCGGTTGTCTAAACGATTTTGGCATCAAAAAAGGGGAGAGCGTCGCTGTGCTTTTACCCAACATCATTCCCTGTGTGGTCAGCTATTATGCCATATTGAAAATCGGTGGCATTGCAGTGATGAACAACCCGCTATATTCAGATCGGGAACTGGAGCATCAGTTCAACGATTCAGGATCAAAAGTGCTTATTACCCTTGATCTCCTCGGAAATCGAATGATCGATCTGAGGCCGCAAACAAAGATTAATCAGATCATCTATGCCTCAATCGGCGATTATCTTCCTTTTCCCAAGAACCTGCTGTTTCCACTTGTAGCAAAAAAGAAAAAACTATCCGCGAAAGTCAAACCTGCTAAAGATGTTTACAAATGGAAAGATGCTTTAAAGGATCGTCCTGCAGCCCTGCCTCAGGTCGATCTCAGTTTTAATGATATCGCCATGTATCAATATACCGGTGGAACAACAGGCGTTTCAAAAGGCGTAATACTGACCCATGGAAATCTGAGCAAACAGGTCCAACAGATCGCTTCGTGGTTTCCGACTTTTGAAAAAGGGAAAGAGGTCATGTTGGGCGCCCTTCCCTATTTTCATGTTTTTGGACTTTCCGGCGCCATGAATTTTTCGGTTTTCATGGGGTGGAGCCAAATTCTTGTCCCAAAACCCCAGCCGGAACCGCTTCTTGAAGCCATCCGGAAATTCAAACCGACCTTTGCTCCCCTCGTTCCGACCATGTATATCGGAATATTAAACCACCCAGATATCGATAAGACCGATCTAACCTCCATCAAGGGATGTTTCTCCGGCAGTGCGCCACTTCCGGTAGAAGTTATTCACGAATTTGAGAAAAGAACCGGGGCGGTCATTGTTGAAGGATTCGGCTTAACGGAGACGTCACCGGTAACTCATTGCAATCCGTTCTCCGGAGGGAAGCGAAAGATCGGGAGTGTCGGTCTACCGGTTTCGGATACAAAATGTCGCATTGTTGCCCTGGATGACTGGGAAAACGACGTCCCGGTCGGGGAGACCGGCGAACTGTTGATCAAAGGGCCCCAGGTCATGAAGGGCTATTGGAACATGCCGGATGAAACCGCTGAAACTCTAACCGACGGATGGCTCCATACAGGGGATATCGCCAAGATGGACGAGGGCGGTTATTTCTATATCGTCGATCGAAAAAAGGATATGATCATATCCGGAGGTTACAATGTCTATCCGCGTGATATTGACGAAGTATTTTTTAATCATCCCAAGGTGCAGGAAGCATGTTCCATCGGAATTCCGCATCCGACACGTGGTGAAGCGGTTAAGGTCTTTGTGGTGTTGAAAGAAAGCGAAACAGCTACCAAAGAAGATTTTATCTCATACTGTGAAACCCGGTTGGCCAAATACAAACTCCCCACGGAAATTGAATTCAGAACCGATCTCCCAAAATCAAACGTGGGAAAGATTTTGCGAAAAAAACTCCGGGTTGAAGAGATGGAAAAGCGTAAATCAGATCCTATTTCCTAAATATCAAAACGGATATTTTCGCGCTCTTATCACCTTTTCCGCCACCAGTCGCCTCAAGACAATGGTTTCCGTTGGCGGGTAATCGCCCAGTCTATTAACCGTAGCGATATGAGCGGCAAGATCGTCCCCGGTTTCAACATAGGCTAGAATCTGCCTGGCCCAGTGTACAATCTTAGGGAATGTGTCATTTATATAAATTTTAACTGCGGCATCATGGTATTGGGCGGCCGATTCACCTTTTTTTGAAATGAGTTTCATGGCCCTCAACAGACCACTCTCCATTATAAAAATCTCGATGATCATATCGGCCATAAATCCCATCACTTCCTGTTCTTCCGCCAGGTTTGCCATCAGTCTGTTTGCAGCACTACCCGCAGCAAGCAAGAAGATCTTTTTGCTGATCTTTACCAGCCGTTCCTGAACCTCCAGAGAAACATCACCCATTGAGACGGTATCTGACAGATAATGTTTTATTTCCTCTCCTGCAGTCCGGACCGCATCGAGGAGGTCGAGATTCCCCTTCATCGCTCTTTTTAAGATGGTCGCCGGAATCAACAACCGATTTATTTCATTGGTTCCTTCAAAAATCCGGTTGATCCGCGCATCCCTGTACATCCGTTCGGGCGGATATTCTGCAATATAGCCGCTGCCGCCAAATATCTGAACCAGTTCATCTATACAAAAATCAGCACATTCGCTTCCGTAAATTTTTGCAATGGAGCATTCCGATGCATACTCTTCAATCGTTTTTGCATTCTCCGTTCCCTGTTGTTTTGCTGTCTCATCCAGGGTGTCGAACCTGTCATCGATTGCACCGGCCAGACGATATACAAGGGATTCAGCCATGAAGGTGCGGATGCTCATATCGGCCAGTTTGTTTTTGATCATGCCGAATGAGCTGATCTTGCGACCAAACTGCTCTCTTAAATTTGCATATTTTACAGCTTCTGTAATCGCAATTTTACACGCACCGACCGTACTTGCCGCAAGCTTGTAACGGCCGATATTCAAAACATTAAAAGCAATCTTGTGCCCTTGTCCGATTTCAAACAACACATTTTCCTTCGGCACCCGGCAGTCTTTTAAGATTACAGAAGTGGTCGAAGACCCCTTTATCCCCATTTTATCTTCTTCTTCTCCCAAAGAAAGACCCGGAAAACCCCTTTCGACAATAAATCCGGTAAAACTTTTTCCATCGACCTTGGCATAAACGATGTAAATATCGGCCCACGCGCCATTTGTAATAAAAATTTTTTCGCCGTTTAAGAGATAAAATTTACCGTCTTCGGTAAGGCTGGCGGTTGTCTGGGCATTGAGTGCATCTGATCCTGCAGCTGTTTCCGTCAGGCAGTAAGCTGCAAACCATTCACCGGTCGCCAGCTTGGGAAGGTATTTTCTTTTCTGCTCCTCGGATCCAAAATAAACAATCGGGAGGGTGCCAATGCCTGTATGTGCGCCATGTGAAACTGAAAAAGAGGGCGCTCCTCCCAATGCTTCGGTCACCAGACAGGTACTGATCTTGTCCATCTCCTCTCCCCCATAAGCCTCAGGGATATCTGTTCCATTAAGTCCCAAATTACCTGCCATCTCAAGCAGTGACCGGGCATAGTCTTCATTTTTCTTCTCAAACTGTTCGTCATTCGGCAAAATTTCCTTTTTTACAAAATCGGTTGCCGCCGTATAAATCATCTTATGCTCCATAGTCATCTCTTCAATGATGAACACGTCGCCCGGTTCAGTGTCGGTGATCAGGAACTCACCGCCGGCAAAAATCCTTCGTTTTGACATATCACTTCTCCTTATTTGTTCTACATCCAAGGGACAGACTCATCGGATAGGGTCCGTTCCACGCTTTTTCCCCAACCCCTCTATGAAAAGTTCGACCAGCGGATCTGCCATGGAAACAAGATCATAATTTTTCTTAGAATGCAGCCAGGTATTGATCACCTCATCAACCGACCCTAGAATGAGTCGTTTTACTAAACCGAGATACAAATTCCGGCGGATGCTCCCTTCCTGCTGGCCCTGCTCAACAATTTCCGAAACAATATCGAGGTATTTTTTTGACATTTCTTTAATCTGATATTCTGCCATTCGAGTGGGTTGGTGGGTTTCAGTCTGGTATAGCACCGCCATGTTTCGGTCACGCTGGAATTCCTCGAGATGCTTGCGAATAAGATTTCTGAGTTTCTCTATGGCATTTGGACCCTCTTCGACCGCTTCTTTGAACCGGTCAAATACCAATTTTGTTTTGTAGCTGAAAAACTGAGTAAGAATATCATCCTTATTTTTAAAATAGAGATAAATCGTGCCGTCAGCGACTCCCGCCGTTTTGGCGATCTGGGAAATGGTCGACTGAAAAAATCCCTGTTCGGCAAATACCTTTACGGCCGCCTCAAGGATGCGATGGTATTTGTCATTTGTTTTTCCTCTTGCTCGGATCGGAAACCTCCCTGTCGATCGGTATAGTTGAAATATGAATGAATATTCATTCATCTACCAAAGGAATTTTTCCGTTGTCAAGAGAAAAAATTGAAAAAATTGGTTTTAAATTATACTTTAAATATCTAAATGTTATAAGCGGGATGAGAGTGGACCAGACATAAAAAGTCGTTCAAAAACGCTTTTTAAGAAAATGAAGGAAAATTCATTATAAAGGTAAAAGAGGATGGTTCCGGCTGAGAAGAATTGATTCTTATATCGAGTAGACGACCTAAAGGGGCACCCGTGTAAAAAACAAAAGGATGCCCTAAAAACGCTTACGGACTATATCTTTTTGACGTTCTTGGCCTCGGGTCCCCGGTCACTCTCTTCCACATCGAAACTCACTCGATCACCTTCGGATAGTGACTTGAACCCTGCCCCATCGATGGAAGAGAAGTGAACAAATACATCCTGACCCTCTTCCTGATTAATGAAACCGTATCCCTTACGATCATTGAACCATTTCACTGTTCCTTGTGCCAAACCCTGACCTCCTTCCAATTGTTACGCTAACCTGCTCCAAATTCCAGCTTATCACAACGGTAACGAGCTGTTCCTTTATAGCTAAAATGCCCGGCAAGATTGTGACAGCCTTTAACAATTTGTATAAGCCATACTGATAGTGACCGTCAAGTGAAAAAAGTATGGAAACGATGATCTTTTAAGAACAGGGCTTGAAAAAAGGGTAGGCTCTGTTAAAATAGCAGACAAAACAGTCGGTGCTGTGTCGATATGAAAAATCAGCTATCAATCATCATCCCTGTGCTTGGGGAATCATCAACCATCAATCAGACCATCGAGCATCTTCTTGATTTAAAATTCTCTCAACATGCTGAAATTATAGTCATTGATGGAAATCCTGAAATGGATACGATAAAAGCCATAGCAGATAGCAGTGTGAAAAAAGAAGTGGCAAAAAAAGGCCGCGGGTCCCAAATGAACAAAGGGGCGGACATTGCAGGGGGAGACATCCTTGTTTTTTTGCATGTGGACACGACAATGGGATATCATGCACTCGAGAGAATCCTTGACACGGTGCATCATCAGCATGTGGTTGGTGGCGCGTTCGACCTGGGGATTCGATCCCAGAAGGTCGTTTTTAGAATCATTGAAAAGATGGTGTTTATCAGGTCTCGGATCCTGAACATGCCTTACGGTGATCAGGTCATTTTTATAAAGAGAAAGTTCTTTCACCAAATTGGAGGTTTTCGAGAAATCCCGATAATGGAAGATGTCGACCTGATCAGACGGATAAAAAACAGCGGTGGAAAGATTGCCATTATATCCTCGAAGGTTCAAACATCTCCCCGGCGATGGGAAAGAGAGGGCATACTATATTGTACTGTAAGAAATTGGATACTGGTTTCTTTATTTTTCATCGGTGTTTCGCCTTTTATACTCGCCAGATTTTATAAATAAAACCCTTCCGGTTGCTTTTGAAACCTTGCTTTTCTGCTTCCATCTTACTCCCCTTCGATTCCGGTTTCAGTTTTTATCTCCGAATATCGAAAACAATCTTGAACAGATCATTCCATGAGATAAAATCGAATATTTTTTTCCGTCGATCCGGCAGGATCGAAAGAGACAAATTCGGTGCCGACCTGAAGATCAACTATATTTCTTACGATCACCCTTTCCCGGACCAGGGATCTGAAATTATCATCTAGATGAAATTCCAGTAAAAGTTTGTCATTAACGCTGAAGGCAGGTTTCACATTGACTTTGAATTTCAGCGCGCCCATCGAGAGATCGATTACGGTTATCTGTCCGCGGGCACCATCTTTTTCAGAAATGAAGATGCCTGGCAGATTTGTAGCTTTCCTGTAAAATTTTCTTCTATCAAGGGTAACACGAAAAGTATTTCCACAACTGCATTGCACTTTTATTTTCACTTCAGTGCCATGACTTATAAATTTGGAAACATCGGCTGTCTTTAATTTAGAACACTTGGGACAGATGAGTGTGACCACATTCCTTGAAGATATAAAAACTTTTTTCGACATCGTGAAAGCCTCGAATTTAAACCCGAATCAGATTTGATTTTAACATCAAATGACTATATATAGTAGAGGGTTCGGCGCATTTTGATTGTATTTTATTCATATTTTCAGCCTCCGGGCGTGTAATCAGTTTCTCAGGTCAAAATCCGAATGATTTTTGGCCGATATTTATCTTTTTTAGCGAGCTTATCTCCTGCATATTTTATGATTACAAATGAAAAAAATAAAAATATAAATCCAAAAACTGCTGAAAAGCCGGATCGGTTCACAGAGACAATAGGTGCAAGTTTGTGGCCTATAGCCGCACCCAAAATCATGCTGACTATCGGGAAGATATATAGAAGAAATGAAACCCTGATAAGAGATTCGGTTTTAAAACAGATGACCACACGATCTCCCACCTTAGCCCCTATAGGGTTAATCACTTGAACCTCCATTTCCTTACCCCCTCCCAGTGTCCCACAGGCGGTTTTTGAAGCACACGATTCACACGCACTTGTTCTTTTTGTCTTCACACACGCTGTGGTAGAGCGGAGTTCTGTTACAATGCCCTCTTCAGTAGCCAAAATTTGAGTCCTTAAAAAATAGTTTCGTTTTGATCTTACTGTTTATTAAAATAGGGATGAAATGTCAATACTGCTGGGCTGATAATAAATTGAATTTGAATCCTTGACCCTAAAAAAATGCTGAATTAAGATTGATGGACTCGCAAAAAGTCCATTTTTACGAGTCCATCAAATTCTAGAGTTATCTGCGGGGGGACATGAAGTCGTTTAAAGATAAGGTGTCTGAATCGGTGTCGTTTATTCAAGAGTATGCACACTCATTCCCTCAGGTCGGTTTTTTAACCGGAACCGGATTGGGTGAGAGTGTGACGTTTTTGGAAGCGGCAAAAAGTTTTTGGTACCACGAGATCCCTCATTTTCCGATCTCAACGGTTAAGAGTCATCCCGGTAGACTTTTATTCAGCAGTTCAGAGGGTGTCGATATTATCGCCATGCAGGGTCGTTTTCATCTTTACGAGGGCTATACACCGCTTGAGGTAACTTTTCCGGTGAGGGTGATGCAAGAGCTCGGTGTTAAAGTTCTCATTTTATCGAATGCAGCAGGCGGTCTAAACCCCAAGTTTAAAGCTGGCGATATCATGCTCATCAGCGATCACATCAACCTTACCGGCTCAAACCCTCTGATCGGACCGAATGAGAAAACCTGGGGAATTCGGTTCCCGGATATGGGCCAGGCGTACGACAATGATCTGCTAAAGATTGCGGAGTCGATCGGAAGGGAGCTCGGGATTTGTTTGCAAAAAGGGGTCTATGTTGGGCTAAAAGGCCCCTCTCTAGAAACACCCGCCGAAGTGCGATTTTTAAGAACGATCGGTGCAGAGGCGGTCGGTTTCTCGACGGTGCACGAGGTTATTTCAGCTGTACATGCCGGAATGCGGGTGCTTGGATTGTCGATCATTACCAACATAAACGATCCGGATACACCTTTGCCGGTGACGGTTGACAAAGTGGTCGCGGTTGCAAAAAAAATATCTCCGATTCTCACTACTATCCTTAAAAAGGTTATCGAGGACATGCATGACCATGAAATCTGCTGATCTCCTTATTGCAAACGGCATTGTTCTCACCATGGATTCGATCGACACCCAGATCAAAAATGGGGCTGTCGCCATTAAAGGAGAAAAAATTGTTGCAGTCGAAAAGACGGATGAATTTTTATCTTGGGATATATCACAAACGATAGATGTCTGCGAAGGCATCATTATGCCCGGACTTGTCAATACACATACCCATCTTCCGATGTCGCTCTTTAAGGGGCTTGCAGATGACCTTCCCCTACAGGTGTGGTTGGATGAGCATATATTCCCTGCCGAAGGAAAATACATCACACCGGAGTCGGTCCGAATCGGCACGCAACTTTCCTGCGCTGAAATGCTCCTTTCCGGAACGACGACCTGCTGTGATGGATATTTTTTTGAGGATGAAATTGCAGAAGCAGTTAAAGCATGCGGTATACGTTCAGTCCTTGGGCAGGGTGTCATCGATTTTCCGGCACCCGGTATACCTGACCCAAAAAACAATATCTCTCATGCCATCGCCTTTATGGACAAATGGAAAGCAGCCGTTCCAACAATCAATCCATCCATATTTTGCCATTCACCTAATACATGTTCGACTCAAACATTAACAAAGGCCAAGGCGGCTGCCAACGACCGGGCCCTCCTTTTTCAAATCCACGCCGCAGAGACAAAAAGTGAATGGAATCAGATTTGGTCACAGCACCGGGCATCACCGATCGAGTATCTTGATCAGATTGGAGTCCTCGATCAAAATACACTTCTTGTTCACACCGTATGGGTGGATGATGATGATATCGACATCATCGCAAAGCGCGGGGCAAAAGTTTCTCATAATCCGGAGAGCAATATGAAACTCGCATCAGGGATTGCGCCGGTTCCGGATTTATTGAAAGCAGGTATCACCGTCGGGATCGGCACAGATGGGTGCGCAAGCAATAACAATCTGGATCTCTTTTCCGAAATGGACATAACAGCGAAGCTTCATAAGGTAAACACCCTGGATCCAACCGTTATGGATGCCGGAACCGTGATTCAGATGACCACTACCGGGGGAGCTGCAGCGATCGGTTTAGACCGTCAGATCGGCTCTCTTGAACCGGGGAAGGCGGCGGATCTGATTGTTATCGATACTAAAAATCCCCGCTTATCACCACTTTACAACCCCATCTCCCAAGTGGTTTATGCTGCCATAGGATCAGATGTTCGAGAAGTTATTGTTGCCGGTAGGATTGTTGTTCGGAATCAGAAACTCCTCACGATCGATCTGGAAGATCTTCTTGAACGTGTCGGCTCTATCGGAAATATCATTAAAAGAGGATTGACTGAAAAATGACAGTCTCGTAAAAAGTCATTTGCGAACGATTTTGAGCATTTTGGGAGCAATATGGACTTTTTTCGAGTTCATCAAAAATAGCACCCCGAAATGGCCA